>DYIS01000087.1 GCA_020723545.1 Ktedonobacter racemifer | reverse complement strand
CCGCTCTCCACGGCGCTCACCCATCTGCGTTCGATTGATCTAGCAACAAGCGAACCCGCGCTCGCGCAGTATCAGCGCTCCGATTTTTGTCACGTGCCGCGCGCGTGCGTGATTGGGGAGGCAATGGTCGCCTGGGTGCTCGCCGACGCGCTGACGGAAAAGTTGGGCGGCGATTCGCTGCGCGAGATGAAAGCGCGTGCAGAATGTAAAATGCAAAATGACAAATCTCAAATCTCAAATCTCCTTGATTGCGCCGCTCGCCACTCGTCACTGGTCATCACTGGGTTTATGGGAACTGGCAAAACGTCGGTTGGGCGGATGGTCGCGCAGAAACTGGGACGCGAATTTGTGGATATGGACGAGGTGATCGAAAGACACGAAGGCAAAACGGTGCGCGCAATTTTTGAAATGCGCGGGGAGGCGTATTTTCGCGCGCGCGAATCCGAGTTGTGCGCGGAACTCGCCGCGCGCGACAATCTCGTGATTGTGACGGGTGGCGGCACCTTGGTGAACGTGCACAACCGCGCACTGTTTGCGAACGCGTGGATCGTGTGCCTGGACGCGTCCGTAGATGCGATTGTCGCGCGATTGAATGACATAAAGGATCGTCCCTTGCTCGCGGGCGGTGAATTGCGTGAGCAGGTGGAGAGATTGCTGCGGGCGCGGCACGACGCGTACGCGCAGATCGAGCATCACGTGGATACAACGAGCAAAAGTGTAGCGGAGGTCGCGGACGAAATTCTTGCGGCGTTTGAAAATTCGAATGGGCCGCGGACAGACGCAGACGAACGCGGAGAACAATAAAAGTGATAACGGGGACTAACAGCGCGGACCACGCGGCACCGATCATTGTGCCAACACCCGATGGCGCGTATCCGATTTTTGTGGGAGCAGGGCTGCTGGCTCAGGTCGCTTCGTTGATGGCGGAGTTAAACTCCACCACCCGACAGGCAACGGGGTTAAACTCCGTTGCCAACAAAGAAGCCTTTTCGCCGCGCTGTGCACTAATCACAAACCCTCGCGTCGGCGCGCTTTATGCCGCGCGCGTCGTCGCCTCTTTGCACGCGAATCATTTTGAACCGCACGTGATTGAAATTCCCGAGGGCGAAAAATATAAGATGCTCGATACGGTGCGCGCGATTTACGGTCAACTGATTGACGCCCAGCTCGACCGACGCTCACTGATCTTCGCGCTGGGCGGTGGCGTAGTGGGCGATGTGGCGGGATTCGTCGCAGCGACGTTTTTGCGCGGTGTGCCATTCGTGCAACTCCCGACAACGCTGCTCGCGATGGTGGACGCGAGTATCGGTGGAAAGGTGGCGGTGGATCATCCGCACGGCAAAAATCTCATCGGCGCGTTCAAACAACCCCACGCCGTGATCGCGGACACCGACGCGCTCGCTACGTTGCCCGACGTGGAATTTCGCGCTGGGATGGCGGAGGTGGTCAAGCACGCTATCATTGGGGACGCGGGATTGTTTAGATGGCTAGAGAGTGGAGGTTGGAAGTTGGAAGTTGGAGATTGGCTGGTGCGCGCGATACGCGTAAAAGTGGACATCGTCGCGCGCGATCCGTTCGAGCAAAGCGAGCGCGCCAAGTTGAATCTGGGGCATACGTTTGGGCACACTTTGGAAAAACTGTCCTCGTACTCAATGCGGCATGGGGACACGGTGGCAATTGGGTTGGTGTGTGCGACGCACCTCGCCGCGCGGCTGAAAATGTGTGACGCGAGCCTCGTGACGCGCGTGTCTGGTCTTTTGCGCGCCCTCGAATTGCCGACTTGCGTGCCGATCGAGATGTCCGCCGACGCCATCCTTGACGCAATGTCGACGGACAAAAAGCGTGTGAACGGGCGTTTGCGTTTCGTCCTGCCGCGCGTGCCGGGCGATGTGGTGATGGTAGACGACGTGACGCGCGAGGACGTACTCGCGGCGATTGACGAATCACGGTAGAGGCTGGGTACATTCACGCATTTGTGTTGACAGCGGCATCCCGATGCCGCTTGTGAGTGGCGTAGGGACGCCGCTGTCAATCTCCAAGTGATTGGCGAGTCGCGATGGAGGCTAAAATGAAAATCCTTATCCTTCACGGACCAAGCTTAAACCTTCTCGGCACGCGCGAGCCAGAAATTTACGGACGTGAAACGCTGGAGGACATTAACGCACGTTTGCGCGAGCGTGCCGCGCGGGATGACATCGAACTGCGTATTGTGCAATCGAATCACGAAGGTGTCCTGATTGACGAGTTACACAAGGCGCGCGCGGATCAGTTCGACGGTGTGCTGATAAATCCGGGCGCGCTGACGCATTACAGTTACGCGCTGCGCGATGCCATCGCCGCGAGCGCATTGCCCACAGTCGAGGCGCATTTATCGAACGTGCATCGCCGTGAGGAATTTCGCCATCGTTCGGTGCTGGCAGCGGTGTGTGTCGGCCAGGTCATCGGGTTTGGATGGCGGAGTTATTTGTTAGGATTAGAGGGATTGATCGCACACCTCGCAGGCCGCCCGAACATTTGACTGTGACTGTTCGGAATTTGGGGAAAAGGTATTAGGCGGATCTCCCGTGAAGACGGCAGTGGCGAGGGCGACAATTTTGTCTTCTCCGTTGCGCTTCACACGGGCGAAATCCACGCCCAGCACTTTCACTTTACCGGCTTGCTGTTGCAACCACTGCTGTCGTAGGTGGATCGCACGTTCACCAGCGGCTTGAACATTCTTGTAGACGGTCGTCTTGAGTCCCTTCAAAGTGTCGGATTGGTGGGCTTTGGAGGCCCCGCTTTGGTAGACGCGGAAGGTGCGCTTGCATTTTAACCAGCCAGCGAACAGTCACCCGCACAACAACCCATTGACAAGGGCTGGGGTTGGGGGTATAATTAGATAAAATTTCATGGTTTGGAGGTGCTCCCTTGCGCTGGGCAGGAGCACAAACGAACACTCAGGAATGTCGGCCAAAACACTAGCGGCGTGTGCCGCCTAGTGTTTTTTTTCGTTTCTGGGGGGTTGAACTCGGTCTCCAGGTGAACTTTGATCTTGGGTTGGACCAGCGAAGATCCCGGCTTAGGTTATGTTGGTTAAAATTCGGTGAAAACTTAAGGAGGAGATGAGGGATGCACTCAAGCCTGTACGGCAAGATCGAGAAGGCCAAGCGCTATGCTGAGGAGCGTGACCGGATCAGCTTCAGCGACTTCAAGCTCAGCTTCCGCGGCGACCACGACACCTACAGCGTTTCCTTTCACGACGGCAAGTGGCAATGCGGCTGCAACTTCTTCGCTAGCTGGGGCATGTGCAGCCACACCATGGCCCTGCAGCGCATTTTGGGGGTGATGTTGCCTCCCGAGAGAGTCCCGGCCGAAGGCGTGAGTCTCCCCACCGCTAGATAACACGATCAAGATATGATATAATGAGCGCGCCCGATCGACAGCGAGGAGGCTGGAAAGACTTCCAGCCTCCTCTGCTTTTGTTGAAATAATCTCAGGAGGGTTGAGTGATGGTGGCCTCTCTTTCGGACCTCACTTCTCGGGCCAAAGCCGATGGCGTGAAATTCGTGAGCCTGCAGTTCACGGACATCCTGGGCACCATCAAGAACGTCACCATCCCAGTGGGGCGGCTGGAGGAGGCCCAGAACAAGGGGGTCTGGTTCGACGGCTCCTCCATCCAGGGCTTCGCCCGCATCTACGAGACCGACATGGTGCTCATGCCCGACCCGGAGACCTATCGCCTCCTGCTCTGGGAGGGCCCAGAAAAGAGGGTGGCCCGGGTCATCTGCAACGTGCTGAAGCCCAACGGGGAGCTGTTCGAGGGCGACCCTCGCTTCGTCCTGAAGCAGGCCCTGGCCCAGGCCAGGGAGAGGGGCTTTGTCTATAACACCGGGCCGGAAATTGAGTTCTTTCTCTTCAGAACCGACGGCTCCCCCCACGTGGAACCGGTGCCCCACGACGTGGGAAGCTACTTCGACTTCTCGCCCCGGGACACCGCGGCCCAGGTGCGGGAGGACATCGCCGAGGCCCTAGAGGGCATGGGGATCCCGGTGGAGAAGATCCATCACGAGGTTTCGCCGGGCCAGCACGAGATCGACATCCGCTTCTCCGATGCCCTCACCACGGCGGACAACGTGGTCGCCACTAAGTACACTATCAAGGCCATCGCCCAGGCCCACGGCCTGTGTGCCACCTTCATGCCCAAGCCCATCTACGGCATAAACGGCTCGGGGATGCATACCCACCAGAGCCTCTTCGACCTGGCGGGGGTGAACGTGTTCTACGATGCCGAGGACCGGTATCGGCTTTCTCGCACCGCTTATCGCTTCATCGCCGGTCAGATGCTCCACGCCCGGGCCCTGGCTGCCTTGGTAGCGCCCACGGTGAACTCCTACAAGCGCCTGGTGCCGGGATACGAGGCACCGGTGTACGTCTGCTGGGGCGAGGTCAATCGCTCGGCCCTGATCCGCATCCCGCGCTTCTCGCCCGGCAGGGAGCAGTCCACCCGTCTGGAGCTGCGCTGCCCGGATCCTGGCTGTAACCCCTACCTGGCCTTTGCCGCCATGCTGGGGGCAGGCCTGGACGGCGTGGACCGGGACCTGGAGGCGCCTCCTCCGGTAGAAGAAAACGTCTACCACTTCGACGATATCCGGCTCCAGGAGCTGAACATCGCCACCCTGCCCATCTCCCTGAGCGACGCCTTGGACGAGCTGGAAGGAGACCAGGTTCTCCGGAATGTCCTGGGCCAACAGGCCTTCCAGGGGTTCCTAGAGGCCAAACGCCGGGAATGGCGCGAGTATTCCACCCTGGTGACGCGTTGGGAGAGGCAGCGATACCTGGAGCAGTTGTGAGCGAAAGACAGCGGGTCAGCGTGGCAGAAAGCAGACCGCTGTCCGCCGTCGGCCTTTTGCTATCTGCCATCGGCCATCAGCGGGCATTGCATCCCGGCTGGCCTTCTGGTAAACTAGGCACATCAAGAGATCTGGAGTCGGTTAATGAATCCTGTTTTGGTTCATCTGGGGCCCCTGACAATCAAATGGTATGGGGTATTGCTCAGTGGCATGGTCCTGATCGGGGTCTACCTGGCTGGCTGGCAGGTCCAACGTCGCGCCATGAGCCTGGATCACCTGATCAACATGACACTCCTGGCAACGATCCTGGGCGTGGTGGGAGCCCGGGCCTACCACGTGATCTCGGCCTGGGACCTCTATCGCGGCGATCTATACGCCATGATCGCCACCTGGCACGGTGGGCTGGCCATCTATGGCGCTCTCATCGGTGGTTTGACCGGCATCTTCATCTACACCTGGTGGAACAGGCTCTCCCCCTGGCCCTGGTTGGACATAGCCGCCCCAAGCCTGGCACTGGGCCAGGCGGTGGCCCGCTGGGGAAACTTCATCAATCAGGAAGCCTATGGCTATCCCACGAACCTGCCCTGGGCGATCTACATCGCCCCGGAGTACCGGCTGGCCGGCTACGAGAACATCGCGCGTTATCACCCCACCTTCCTGTACGAATCCATCTGGAGCTTCCTGGTGTTCCTCTTCCTGATGTACATGATGCGACGCATGGCGGGGCGTCTGTTGGACGGCGAGGTGTTCTTCACCTACGGCGTACTGTACGGTATAGGGCGCATCTTCGTGGAGCAGCTTCGGATAGATAGCTGGACCATCGGTGGCTTCCGCACCGCCCAGTTGTTCAGCGTGATCCTGATAGGGGCGTGCGCGGCGCTTTTGATATACCGGCGCCGGGCTCAGCGGGCCAAAGTCGGCCAGGAGGTCCCCAGTGACGAATGATGAGCCTGGTTTCGAGGAGGCCTACCGACGGCTGGAGGACATCGTCCGACAGTTGGAGGAGGGCAGGCTCTCCCTGGAGGAATCCATGAAGCTCTTCGAGGAGGGTACCCGGCTGGCCAGGTTCTGTCAGAAGAAGCTGGACGGGGCTGAGCTCAAGGTTAGCAAACTCATCCAGGCCGCCGGGGGCGAGTATAAGCTGGTGCCTTTCGAGAAAGCCCCTCCGCCAGAGCCTGGGAGGGGCGAATAACGATCACCAAGGCCATTCTGGTGTCTGACGTATTGAATAACCGGGTGCTGGTGGTTCCCAGCGCTATATGGATCCTGGCACAGTGCCTGAAGGTGGTGCTTCACCTCTTCACGGAGAGGAGGCTCGACCTGCGTTACCTGACCACGGCCGGCGGCATGCCCAGTTCCCATTCGGCCCTGGTCACCTCCCTGGCCACCGCCATCGCCAAGGTCGAGGGGGTGGGCTCGCCGTTCTTCGCCCTGGCTGCCGTGTTCGCCGCGGTGGTGATGTATGATGCGGCGGGCGTGCGGCGAGCGGTGAGCGTTCAGGCCAGGATCCTTAACCGGATGCTGGACGAGCTGTTCCAGCGCCAGAGCATCAGCGAGGAGCGGCTGAAGGAACTCATCGGCCACACGCCCTTCGAGGTGTTGGTGGGCGCGACCATGGGGATAGCGCTGACGCTCTGGTGGATGTAGGGCGGTGACGGCGCCGGCTCGCCCCTTTAGTAAGGAAAGGAACGACCTGGACTTCACCTCCCTGGAGGCCGGGGACATCGTCTTGATGTCCAATCCCTGGGACCGCTGGTACATGCGTTACGTCATCTTCTGGTCCCACGCCGGCCTGGTCACCGGTAAAGGTGGCCGGGAGGCCATCATCGATGTGGTGCGGGAACCCTTCGGGGACCACGACCGGGTGGGCCAGCGCCCGTTCTACCAGGTCCACCATTGTACCTACGAGGCCTACGCCCTGAACTATGACCTCATCACCCTGCGCGTGAGGTGCCCGCTAGAGGTTCGCCAGGCCGCCGTGCGCTACGCTGAGGAACGTATTGGCACCCCATATTCACCTAACATTAAGAAGATCATCTTCAACCGCTACGACACCGACCACTATTCCTGCAGCGTCCTCATCTGGCAAGCCTATCAGGCCCAGGGCATTGACCTGTCCCCCGCCCCGTTCGGCCTGAACGTGACCGTTATGCCCTACACCTTTGCGCACAGCAGGCACGTTCAAGTGGTGGCGGTAGGCACCCGGTACAAGCCGATACCCCGGAACTGGCGGAACCTGGGCCTGATCCTGCGGCGCTGGTGGTACAGGAACGTGCTGCGGGCCCCGATCGCGGATTGGGGAACTGAAGATAGAGGATAAGGGATATTGGAGGTAGAAATTGGCCTCAAAGTACACGATCTGCGACACCGCCCTGGGCCACATCGGCCTGGTGAAAACCGCGAAGGGCCTGCGGGCCCTGGTGCTGCCCCGGCCGGAGCTGCAGCGCTATCTGGAGAGCCAGCTTTGTGCCGAGAACGCGCCGGAATCCGCCTTCGGCGATCTGCCCCAGAGGCTCAGGCGCTACGCCCTGGGGCACAAGGTGGAGTTCGCCGACGAGCTGGACCTGTCCTGCGGCACCAAGTTCCAGCACTCGGTCTGGCAGGCCATCCGGGCCATCCCCTATGGTGAAACCCGGAGCTATGCCTGGGTGGCCCGGCAGATCGGAAGGCCTGGCGCCTCCCGGGCGGTGGGCCAGGCGCTGGGGGCCAATCCCATAGCCATCATCTTGCCCTGCCACCGGGTGGTGGCCAGCGACGAGAAGCTGGGAGGCTTCTCTGCTGGGCTGGACTTGAAGGCCAGACTCCTGGCGTTGGAAAAGACCTGAATGGGCTAATCGGAGAGCCCCCTCGCCGTGGCCGCGTCCAGCTTCTTCACCAGGGCTACTACCAGCTTGAGGGCCCGGTCGTAATCGTCCCGGTGGATCATGCCGGTGTGGCTCGGGATGTGCCGGGCGGGGACGCCGACGACCGCGGTGGGCACGCCGTGGGCGTGGATGTGGATGGCCTCGCCGTCGGTGGCGCCGCCCCCCCCATGGTCGATAGCTGACTGGCCATAAAAGACCTGCGTGCAATCGGACCTGTTCTGGCTGCTAAGAGACGCATCGCACCTTCGGACCACAGGCTACCGATCACGGACTACTGACTATTGACCACTACCTTTCCCCGTAGGAAATTGGCCCCGGAGCGGATGAAGTAAAGGCTCAGAGCCACCAGGAAGATGCTACAAAGCAAGAGGATGCCCTGGTAGATAGTATCGTTCAGGAAGGCCCGGCCAGAGGCGACCACAAAGGCCACCAGGATCAGCCAACTGGCATCGGAGAGGATATGGCCGGCGTACACCGCCCCCAGGCCCAGAGAGCCCCGCTTCAGTCCCAAGAGTACGTAGTTGGCCCCCACCGTGGCCCACCAGAGGATCCAGTAGGGATTAGCAATGCTGACCAAGATGCCAGTGGCAACAGGCCCCCAGGCCGAGTGGCTGGCAGAGCCCGTGGGTGTCAGTGCCAGGGTCACGCTTCCCGTCCAGACGCTTTGGGCGATGTCGTAGCCCATCCAGAGTAAGAATAGCCCTCCAAGGAAGCCGATAGCCCCCGCCATCCAGCGGTTCCGGAAAAGCCTACCTAGCCCAAAAGCCAGGGCCAAGACAATAGCCGCCTCGGCGATAGCATGGCCAAGGGTGAGAGCTGGCCCTACCCAGAACCCCTCCCGGGCGCTACCGGCGATGGTCGCCGTGACCAGAGGACCCGGCATCAGCGCACCGGAAAAGCTGACGATCAGCGATGTGACGAACAAGGCAATCAGATTGCTCGTGCGATAAAATCCTTTTTACGTATGCGTAACGTATCACGCAACCAGGGTGTACGTGGGCTTTTCAAGCCGACTTCTTACTAACAAAGAGATGCAGCGGGTACGATACCCGCCCTGCGGATTTTGCTGGCTAGATTGCGACCCTATCCTCCAGCACCTTGGTCAGCAGTTTTACCGCGTTGGTCACGTCGTCGTAGTCCACCATCTCCGAAGGGGAGTGGACGTAACGGCACGGTATGGATACCACCCCAGAGGGAACGCCCTCCCGGGAGGTCTGCATGACCATAGCATCGGTGGAGCCGCCCTCCAGGACCTCCAGTTGATAGGCGATGCCCAGGCCCTTCGCCGCCTCCACCAGTAGCCTCCTCACCGCCGGATGAGCCAGCATCCCCGCGTCTTTCACCTTGATGGCCGGGCCCTTCCCCAGGGTCACGTTCATGGGGCGGGATTCGGGCGTATCGCCGGTGTCGGTGGCGTCCACGGCGATGGCCAGGTCCGGTTGGACGCCATAGGCGCTGGTGACTGCGCCCCGGCAGCCCACCTCCTCTTGAACGGTGAAGACAAAGTAGATGTCGTTTGGGTTCTTTTTCAACGTTTTCATGACCTGGATCAAAATGGCGCAGCCAATGCGGTCGTCCATGGCCTTGGCGATGACGCGGCCGCCCAGGAACTCGCAGGGGCGGTGGAACCCGGCCACGTCGCCGACGGCGACTTTCGACTCGGCCTCTTTCTTATCCTTGGC
>DYIS01000086.1:7063-9386 GCA_020723545.1 Ktedonobacter racemifer | reverse complement strand
TTTCAGGTCGGTGAATGAGCCAGGCTTGTCCTGGCACACCTGAGAGCGCAGAGATGAAGGGAAGATCTCTCCCCCAGGAAGCAGGTTTCTCCGGAAAACCCGGTTTCTGGGTCTCTTCGCGCTTTCTGCGGTGAATGCTCTCGTCGGTTCGAGGCAAAGCTCGCTAGTGAAGGCCCAAGGCTAACCTTCCCCCTCCGCCAGGACCTCCTGGATCAGGGACTGGGCGTATTTCAAGAGCTCCTGGGCCTTTCCCGGCAGGGTGCCCGTGACCTCCAGGTACCGCTCCAGGGCCTCCATCGGGGTTACCTGCTCGGCGAAACGCCCGCCGAAGCGCTGGCGCATCGGTCGATGGACCTCCTTGGCAATGCCAGCCACGTAGTCAGCGTCCCGGAGAGCCCGGTGCACCTCCTCCTCGCGGAAGGAACCCTCTTGCTCTGGGTCCATCTGGACCCGGACCCGGACCACGGCCCCGGCCACGTTGGCCCCAGAGATGGCGGATAGCACCGCCTGGGTGGGGTCAGTCCCCCGGGCGTCCACCTGGACGGTGACGAAGGGGCGCGCCTGCACCGGCACGAACTCGAACGTGGTGTTGCCTTTGCCCAGGTCAACCACCACGAAGCCCTTGGCCTGGCCCTCCTCGCCGAAGTCCACCCGCTCCAGGCTCCCGGGGTAGACCACGGGCGGGTAGGCGCCCGGGTTCACCACCTGATGTCTATGGATGTGGCCCAGGGCCACGTAATCGAAGGCAAGGTCGGCCAGCAGGCCCAGAGGAAAAACGACATCCTGGCCCAACATGACGCTCCGCTCGGAGCCGTACGTAGCGCCCTGGACGCTGGCGTGGGCGGCCAGGAGGGCCGGGACGCCGGGCTCCAGGGCCGCCACCTCAGCCTGGATGATGTCGGCGACCTTCTTCAATATCTGCTCGCCCAACCCCTCCGGGGTGAGGTTCTTGTATTCGTCCCGGGCCAGGAGGGCACCCTTCACCACCCAGGGGAGGGCCACGATCTGCAAGGGGCCGTGAAGGGTCTCTATGCGGTACGTCCCGGGCTTCCGGGCCACCTGGACGTTGTGGACGCTCAGGGTGTCGAAGATCTCCACGGCGTGAGCCTTTCCCAGGACGTTGGGCGTGTCGTGGTTGCCCACCAGGAGGAACACCGGGATGCCACCCTCCGAGAGGCGACGGATGCGCCGGGCGAACTCCCGCTGCTGAGTGGGGCTGGGGTCCCTGGTCTTGTAGGCATCCCCAGCGAAGAGGGCCAGGTCCACCCGGTCCTTCAGGGCGTGGTCCACGGCCTGGTCCAGGGCCGCCAGGAAGTCCAGCAGGCGGGATGACATCCCGGTACCCGGGTCGGTCCGGCCGTAGTTCTCCACACCCAAGTGTATGTCAGCGAAATGCAGTATCTTGATCACTGATTCCCTCGTCTCTCCGGCACCGTCCTGGCTCTTGGCCTTCTTTCCCGGGTGAACTGGATGACCGCCAGGTTGAAGGCGTCGGGCTGGAAACGATAGGGGGCATGGCCAGCCCAACTGATCCCACCCGAGGCCCGGACAGAGTCGGGTATCAGGCACAGCTCCGACCCGGCGATGGCCCGCTGCAGGGAATAGCCGGCGCTTATGGGTATCAAGGCGTCGTCCTCGCCCCACACGATCATGGTAGGACAGCGAATAGAACCCAGTTCCACCCCCAACTCAGGGTCAACCTCGGGGGTAACAGTGTCCACCAGGATGAGCTTGTCCAGCAATTCCGGCCGGGTGACGGCCACCTTCAGGCATATCCCGCCGCTGTAGGAGGCGCCCACCAGGGTGGCGCTGGGCAGCTTGAGCGCTGACATGAGCCCGATCAAGATCATGGCGCCCAGGTCGTAGGTGAGCCCGGCCGAAAGCCCCCGGCCCAGGGGCCGGGGGGACTGGCCGTAGCCGGGCAGCTCCGGGACGAAGACCCGATGGTAGGCCGCCAGACCGCGGATATTGTGCTCCCAGGTTCGCCAGGTATTGGACTTATGGCTGCCGTGCACCAGGATCATGGCCGGGCCGTGGCCTTCCACCACGTAATGCAGGCGCAGGCCTTCCGCCACGACGAACTTGTCTTGCACAGCTACTCTCCGAAAAGCTCCGTCCGGGCCTTCTCCGCCTCCCGGCGCTGCTCGTCCCGCTCGCGATGGCCCATGGCCCGGTAGAAGGCCTCGTCGTAGGTGCGGGTACGCACCTCCACCGGCATCGGCACGGCATAGCCCAGGACCAGGGCCTGCTGGCGGGGGTCCAGGGCTGCCAATAGAGCCTTGAGCCGACCGCCGCCGCTGACCCCGGTGAAGACCGCCTCGAT
>DYIS01000086.1:0-7053 GCA_020723545.1 Ktedonobacter racemifer | reverse complement strand
ATCCACAGCCACTGCTCCGGCCTGCGGCGGATGTGCCGCTCGAGCGCCGCAGTGTAGCGCACGGTCGCCGCCTCGATGTCCTTCTCGTCGTTCAAGAGCGCGGTGATCTTGGTGCCGATCTGGGAAAGCACCTCGGTGTCAATGCCCGAGGGCCGCTGGTCTATTACCAGCAAGGTCACGAAGTACTTGCGCATCTCCCGGGCGATGGTGCCGAAGATGGTCTGGCGGGCGGCCACCGGGTTCAGGAACTTGTGGGCCTCCTCGATGGTGATCATGAGCTGCCGGGGCCGGTCTTCTGGCTTCTTGGTTTGCTGGTATCTCTCGGTTTTCTGCCGGTAGAGATCGTGGATGCGCCTGGTAATGATGTTGGCTACCAGGATGTATTCCCGGGGGTTATTGTACTGACCAAACTCCAGGATCACGTGGCGGCCCGACTCGATCGAGCGCACGATCTCATCGATGACTGAATCGTCCACGTGTTCTTTGACAAAGCCCAAGCGCCCGATCATGTCCAGCTTGCGCTTCAGGGCGGCCATGGCCTCCGGGTGGGCGCCGCTCTCCCGGGCGAAGTCCCGCAGGGTCTCTGCATTCATGTTAAGTAGCTCTTGCAGCCACCGGTCCCTGTATCTATCCACCAGCAGATAAGAGGATTCCACTGCGGTCGAGGTGAGATTCAGCTCTTCCTGAAGCAGGGCCACGTCCTCCACCTGGATCTGATTGAGCCCGATGACCACCACCCCGTCGGGCTGGACGTTGCGGTTCCGGGCGGACTCAGGGTCCAGGGTGTAGCTCAGGACCTGGGGCCCGAAGAGCTGGCGCAGGCCTTTCACGAAATGACCGGACTCCTCACTCTGGGTCTCCCAGCCGTACTCGCTGTGCATGTCGAAGACCAGGTTAACGGCGGCGCGGCTCTTGATGATGCCAGAGAGCATCAGCCGGGCCAGGAAGCTTTTGCCGGTGCCCGACTTGCCGAAGATGCCGTTAGAGCGTTCCACGAAACGCTCCAGGTCCATGCACACCGGCACCTCCATGTTCAGGGGCTTGCCGATCTCGAAGAACTTCTTCTTGCCCACGCGTTCCACGCCGCTGACAGTGTCCTCCTGGAAGACCCGCAGGAAGTCGTCCTCGTCGGCCTCATACACCGGCGAGAAGTGGCTGGGCACGGTCTTCACCGGCCGCAGACCCTGGTCCTCCTTTTGGCCATCCACCCGTGACTGCAATCCGCAATCTGCAATCTGCAATCTGCCATCAGGGGAGGGCTCCGCGTCCAGCATGAGCATGGGGGCGATCTTGACGGTGCCGAAGGTGCTGGTGCCAGCCAGGACGGCATTGGCGAAGTCGTCGGTGCTGGCAGGCGGGTCCAGGAGCACCTGCTCGTTGGTGGCGCCCAGGGCAACGTCGGTGATCAGGGAAAAGAATTGCTTCTTCTGCCCCTCGATCACCACGAAGTTCCCCACCCGCATGCTCTCCACCGAGGCCGAGGGCTCTAGCTTGGCGGTGAGTCCCTCCAGGAGGGAGCCTTGGATAACCGTGCCGATGCGTTGGCGGTCTCTCATGTTACTCCTCTTCGCTTTCAGCGGCTAGGGCCTGATCCTGCTCAGTATCGCTTTCAGACGGTCGTATTCGTCCTTCAGCAGCCGGGCGGCCTCCCGGCCGGCCTCCACCAGGTACTCCCGGTCGCCGCTGCGGCGGAGATAGGCCTCCCGGACGTTGGCCGCCAGAAGCTCGTCTGCGGGGATCTGGGGCGTGAACAGGATCGTCCTCAGGTAACCCAACTGGCCGGTGAATGCGGTCACCTCGGAGGCGGTGCACGGATATACGTCGCTCAGGGTGGCTGGCGGCTGGGGCGGCAGGTACTGATATATCAGGCCGTCCCGGGCATACCCCAGCACCAGGACCTTCACCTCGATGGGGGTCTGGCGGTTCTCCTTCTGGTCCTGGGCCACCTCCCGGGGGATGTGGGGATTCCCGATGATCTGGCGGACGAAGGGGTCATCGTCGATGAGCACGTTGTAGGCGGCGCCGTACACCCAGATGCCGTCGTGGGCCTTCACCTTGACGAAGGACCCAAAGGTGGGCACCCGGGCCAGGTCCTGACACCCCACCACGAACTCGGTGGTGCTGGAGCGGAGCACCCGTCCCACGGGGGAGAGATCGTGGGTCATCGGCGTCGAGACCTCCTTCCACCGGTCAACTCCTTGAGCCACGCCTTCATGGAGGGGCTGACCCCCAGGCCCTGGCCCAGGAGAGCGGCCATGACCATGCGCTCGAACTCGTCCCGGTCGGCCCCGGCCACCACCGCCAGCTCGTGGGCCCGGGCCAGGACGTAGGGGTAGCCTGCGGCCCGGCACTGCTCGAATATGCCCGCGTGCACGTCGTCCGTGAGGCCCTGGTCTTGGGCTACCCATTGGGGGATCTCCACCCTGGCTATCTCCGCCCCCGTATTCAGGTAGAAGAAGTGCACTCGATGGTGCCCATACATGTCGTTGGTCTGGGTGCTGGCAATGAACAGGCCCGTGCGCTCCCCCGGCAACAGGTGCTCGAACAGCGCCCGATCCGGCGGAAAGGGGAGGCGTCGCTCCTGGGCCGTGGCGCCTGGCCCCCTCTCTGCCAGCTCTGCCAGTTCCAGGAGGCTCACCACGTCGTGATGCCGGGGACGGCTCACGTACCCGGCCACGGGCACCCTGGCCTCGGCCAGGCGGTCCAACTGTCGCAGATAGCGGCCCACCAACTCCTCCCGGACCTCCGGACGGCTTTCTTCCAATACCCATAGCAGGAGGGAGCCATCCACCAGGGCCAGGGAGGGTTCGGCGGTGTCCGGGGAGACCAGGTTGGCCAGCTTCGCCAGCTCCATGACGCTGCGCTTGGAGTCCAGGCGGTTCCCCTGGACCAGCCGTCCGTCCTCGTAGAGCTCGTCCTCCCGGTAGAACAGGGTGGGCTCGCTCCTGGCAGTCGGTGCCGCGCCGGAGCCGTGGCGGTACACTATGCTGCCCAGGTTGATCAGGTAGTACATGGCCATGCCGTGGCGGTCCACCTCGATCTGAGACCCGTCAGCGGCGGAAATGACCATCGCTTCGGGACAGGGTGGCAGCGGGTGCGTGGCGTCCAGGGGCTCCGTCGGGATGGCCCCCTGCCACCCGGTGCCACGGGCGGAGATGGCCAGGTCTTGCAGGCCCTCGAGGTCCGCGGCCCGGGACCGGAACACTGCCTGAAGCCGCTCCAGGCGCTGGCCGTACTCTTCCCGCTGCCCGGCCAGGGACCGGGCCATGGTCTGGACCTGCTGGTTCAGGACGCCCAACTCCAGAGTCATCTGAGGACCCTCTCATCGCCCACGCGCCGGGTAACCTTGGCGTCATCCAGGTGCTCCAGGAGGCCGATGGCGTACTTGCGGGAGGTGTTGAACAGGTCCCGGACCTCCGCTGCCGTGATCCTCCCGTGCTGCTTCAAATGGGCCACAACACGATCTACCATCTCTTTATAGGCACTGGCCAGGAACACCACGCTCTCGCTGACCCTCACCAGCCCTCCCTGCTCGATCAACGCCTCCAATACCCGGGGCTCCGCCAGGGTCGCCAGTTCCGCCGGGCCGGGAGGCGAATAGGGATTGGCGGAGAGGGCCGCGACCAGCCTTTCGATGTCCTTCTCCTGCGGTGGGGTGAAGGTGACCCGATGGCCGGAGAGCCAGGCCAGGGTCGTGTCTTCGGCGATCTCGCCCTCCTGGGTCCAACGGGCCAGGGACTCCAGGAAGGCCCGAGGCGGCAGTCCCAGGCGGCTCTTCAGCTCCTCCTTGGCCATGCCCCGGCGCAAGGGGGAGGACCGGGCCCGAGCGGTGAGCTCGGCCCAGCCTTGATAGGAAATCACGCTCGTTTTCGGCCCAAGCGCGTCTTCTTTACTAGTAAAGAATACCTGTCCCTGGGCCACCAGGCGACCGAGAGCTTCCCTGGCCTCGGGCTCAGGGAGGTTGCACCGCGAGAGGAGAGCTGCCAGCTCCACAGGCGGCTCCTTCCCCAGGGCCTGGAGCACTATCTCCTCGGGGGTGCCCTTTTCCATGGTCTCCAGGGCCTCCAGGACAGTCCGCTGGCCTCGCTTGTGGCGCCGGGGGTGCGGATCCACCACCTGGCCGCCGCCGATGGTAGCCGAGGGGAAGCGCAGGACGAAGAAATCGCCCTTGGCGATAGCCAGGGGCCGGGCCAGGCGCAACTGGGCCCAGGTGCTCTGCCCCGGCCGGACCTCGCTGCCCTCCAAGAATATTAGCCGCGCCTCAGTCTCGGCTGCTCCGGCGTGGACCGAGACCTCCGCGTTGTGGGCCACTGGCCGGGGCACGCTCGGCAGGAGCCGCAGGCGGGCGTCGAAGGCCCGGGTGGGGGCGAGCCAGCCAGGGCTGGTCACCACGTTACCGCGCTGGAGGTCGGTTACGGCCAGGCTGGCCAGGTTGATCGCCACCCGGGTGCCGGGTTGGGCTACATCCACCTTGTGCTTGTGGGTCTGGAGACCCCGGATGCGGCTCTTGAGGCCCTTTGGCAGCACCTCCACCTCCTGGCCAACCCTCAGGCAGCCGTCGATGAGGGTGCCGGTGACCACGGTGCCAAATCCAGCCACGGTGAAGGCCCGGTCCACCGAGAGGCGGGGCTTACCCAAATCAGGCCGGGGGGTAGCGACGGACAGGCGGTCGTCCAGGGCGGCCAGGAGTTGGGGCAGGCCCTCGCCAGTGACGGCGGAGACAGGAACCATGGGGGCGCCGGACAGAGAGGTGGCCTTGAGTCTCTCGCCCACCTCCTCCATGACTAGCCCCAGCCAGTCCTCTTCCACCAGGTCCTTCTTGGTGACGGCCACCACGCCGTTCTTGATCCGTAGGAGGTCGATGATGTCCAGGTGTTCTCGGGTCTGGGGCATAACGCCCTCGTCTGCGGCCACCACCAGGAGGGCCAGGTCTATGCCGCCCACGCCCGCCAGCATGTTCTTGACGAAGCGCTCGTGGCCGGGGACGTCCACGATGCTGACCTCTTTGCCGGAGGGGAGCCGGAACCAGGCGAAGCCCAGGTCAATGGTCATGCCCCGCTCCTTTTCCTCACGCAGCCGGTCAGGGTCGATGCCGGTGAGAGCCTTGATCAGGGTGGACTTGCCGTGATCCACGTGGCCGGCGGTGCCGATGACGAACAAGCGGAACCTCCTGGGTGATGGGACGTGGATATTATAGAGGAAAGAGGGAAAAGGCGCAATGACAAACGGGCAGGTTGCAGGTAGCAGATAGCAGATAGCAGGCACGCGGTCTGCCTTTTCACTTGTGAATAAGGCAGCGAGCTGGCTGGCAGTTGACGGAAAGGGGGATTTTGGGCTCTGCTACCTAAGATGAGTTGGCTGAGCTTGGTCATGGGTCTCACGGAAGTTCACGCCGGGTCAGCTGGGGCCTGGCTGTCCGGCAGGCCGGGCTTCTCGGCAGCCACGTTGACCTGGTTCTGGGCCACGTTGACGGCGTTGGCCACATTGATGCTGACCTTGATGGGCGCGGAGCGGAGTTGCTGCAGGGCAGTCAGGGTACGCAGGAAGCGGCGGCTGGCTCGATCGGCGATATGCTGGAACTCGCGGGCGAGCAAGAGGTTCGCTGCCGTATTCCGGGGCCTGATGGCAGCCAAGATGGCCACCGAGACCATGTCGTCGGCGCGCCGGAGGTGGGTGTGAACCGAGGCGAGCTGGCTCAGCAGCAGCTTCTCCAACAGGCTGGCATCGCCCAACTCGTGCTGGAGCTCATCTCTTAGCCGCGCCGCCGCCTGGAGCTCCTCAGCACCTTTGGAAGGCCGCCCCGTGGCAGCCATGGCAAGGCCCAGCGTCTCCTGAGCACTAGGGTCGTCCTCGAACTGGAGCGGCGTCGCCTGGCCCAGGCGGTCCAGCTTACGGGTTAGTCTAAGCAGCTCATCCAAGCCTCTAGAGCTCCTTTCCGCAGTGTACCAGGGCACGGTTTTGGGTCAGAATCGGGCCGCCACGGCCACGGGCGTCGCTAAAGTTGATCCAGCCAACTGGCTCAGCCAGGCCTGGTAGCTGGGGAGCTCCTGGATGGCGGGCAGAGCCAGGCGCTCCTCCCAGCGCAGACTGCGGCGGGCTCGCCGGTGGCGCTCCCGGTGAACGTAGGACACCAGGGCCAGGTAGTCCTCTTTCGAGATCGGGAAGCCCAGTTGGGCCTGGATGCCCTGGCGGAACAGGTCATGGCGGTGACCCTCCCGGACCAGGAGCGGAAAATCCCGGCGGGGGCGCCACTGGCCTCGATGATAGTGATAGCCCAGGTAGGAATAGGCGGCCTCCACCAGCTCGTCCACAGGGCTGTCATTGCCTCGGCCAGCCGGCCTGGCTGACCGGGCAGCAGCGGCGGCAGACGTTGGAACCGCGGCCGGCACGGGCGCCGCCGATGCCCCTGGCGAGGCCGCGGCCACCGGGTCTATCGGGGCCGGGCTGGCGGGTAGCTCCCGCGTCGTTGCCAGCCCAAAGGGCACGGGGGCGTGGGCCCAGGCGGCGTCGGAGCTGCCCAGGTAGCGCTTGTGCTGCCGCCCGGAGGCGTCACGCCACTGGCGATACAGATAGGGGCCGTGCGGTTGGCCCCGGGCGCAGCGGCAGTTGGGCTTGCCGCAGCGGACGAGCTGGACGATGATCCAGGAACGAGACGAGCCTTCCATTTCGTGGTCGGAGTACTGGTGGCCGGCCCGTAGGCCAGAGCCTGCGTTGCATCCATTTGCGTCCATTTATGACTCCGCTGAAAGAACTCAGATTGAACCGCAGAGCACGCTGAGCACGCTGAGTTTTCCTGGATTTTCTCTGCGCTCTCAGCGTTCTCGGCGGTGAGGGGAGGCTTTTTTCAGGAAAGTCATTTATGCTTTTCTCCTCTTTCGTCTCTCTGCCAGAGGCAGGCATAAGACCTGTCCCTACGAAGGGCACTGACCTGGAACATGTGTTCGATATCATTATATAGCACAGCCGTTCTATTGTCAAGAGGTAAATTACAGGGTAAAATAGATCACTATCTTTGCACTTTCGTAGCTACGCCGCCAAGCGGGAATAGATCTG
>DYIS01000085.1 GCA_020723545.1 Ktedonobacter racemifer | reverse complement strand
CAGTTAAGCCCCAGCTAAACACCCGAAGGACATCTTTGAGCAAGAACCACAGCCTAAAAGGCTCGCCCTCCGGCCACGCTTGAACCTGGGCCCAGACCAGCCTGAGCCACGGCAGGTAAAAGACACCTATCAGGATATGCACCACCATCCACTGCCCCAGTGTCTTCCAGGGAAGGCGCGGCGCACGCCACAGGAACCAGGCTCCGAAGGCCAGGTTGCTCGTCACTACAACGGTAAAGGCCACGTACTGGGTATAGAGGGCCAAAAGCGTAAACACACCGTACGCAACCAAACAGAGACAGGGGGACCCAAAGTCCTTCCGCGCCGCCAACCCACTGCTAGGGACACCGGAGAGTCGAAAATACCTCGCCAGGCAAAGCAGGGCCAGGCTGGCCAGCAAGGCCAGCAGGACATACATGCGAGCTTCCTGCGAGTAGTATATCTGGAAAGGTGAGACAGAAGCCAAGAGGGCGGCAACGAGCCCCACGCGCCGGTCGAAAAGCTCGCTCCCCAACCGGTAAGTAGCCAGGACCAGCAAGACGCCCAGTAGGGCCGAAAGCGACCTAAGGCCGGCCTCGCTGGAGCCAAAGACTCCGACCCAGTAGTGAAGCAGATAGTAGTAGAAAGGGGGGTGAATATCAGCCGTGGCGTGTTGGGCTATAGCGGTGAGCCCGCGCAGAGCCTGGACCGCGCTGTTCCCCTCGTCGTACCATAGGCTCTGAGCATCCAAGCGGTAAAAGCGCAATGTGGTTGCCAGAGCTAGGACCGCCAGGAGTGGAACAAAGGTAAGGGATCGTCTCTTGAGGCCTCCCACGGCCCAGGTAGCTGCAATCATCAAGTACCTGTTCACTGAATCACCGAAATTGTGCCCAGGACGACCCGGTCACCTGGCTGTTCCCCGCTGGGGCCAGTCACCGGCAGGCGCTGCATGGTTTTCAGGAGATACATGCCTACCTCGATCTGATAAGTGCCTGGTGGAGTATCTTTGGCGATGGGGATTTCATAGCGGTCTAAAATGATCTCGCCCGCGTCCCAGGCACTGGTCGGATACGAGCCACCACCGGGCTGGCCGTCGGCCTGGGCCCAGATTTTCGTTCCGGTGGGCCCTTTTCCTGGTCCAGTCAGGTGGGTGAACACCGTATAGTCAACATCAGCCGGCGATACCGCTTGCCAGTATATGGTGAAGTGGATGGTCTCGCCGGGCTTGAGAGCTCGCTCATCCAGATCGAAGCCAATCAGTTGGGCCAGGGAGCCCAACCGCGCCCGCAACGGGTGGCTGGGAGCCGCGGAGGGCGGGTACTTGTTTCGAACCTCGATGACAGCCAGGTTGGCAGCGGGCCCCTTGCCGCCAAGCACCTGGACCTCGTTGGGGTAGGCGCGGCGCAGACCAGACAGCGAGCTCTGGTCGCTGGATGTATCAACCAGGTAGAGCGCGCCCGAGTCTTGCCCGCCTGGTAGTACCAGGACTTTTCGGCCATCGTAAGTCTTCACCCTTGGATGCTGGACCGCCCCCTTGGGCAGGGAGATGCCCGGTTCAAAGGGCCAGGAAAGATACGCTGCGGTTCCCTCCAGGACAAGCCTCCTGGCATACCTGACCAGCGACAGAGCGCTGCTAGGTTCCTCGTCGGGGATCCTGTCCCGGTCGATATCAAGCAATCGCCAGGACTCGAAGTCGAAAAGACAAGCCTTGTCCGCCAACACCGATCTCTTTGCCAACTCGTAGATGCCGATGGGCTGGCCCTTGACGAAGTGACTCCACTGCAACACCTTCTTGGGGTCGCCGGCCTCGGCTCTCGAGAAATCCCATGAATAATAGACGCCCGCCTTCCGGTCTCCCAGTCCCAAGACGTTGAGCAGCGACTCCATGTCGGGATGGAGGGGCAGAAAATCCACCGGAGGCCGGCGCGGCCCCAACGGAACGAATGCCGGGAGATTAAGGTAAATCAAGGTGGAACCGGGTTTTAGGTTTTTTGCCTGCGCCGTGGCCACGTTAATTACGTCGCTGCCTCGACGATATGCGGTGACGCGCTCCTCGATGAAAGGAACCGCTTGGGCCAGGACAACCAGAGTGAGCAGGGCTGCGGTCAGGTATTGGCGCCCTTTGGCCAAAAGGGCTTTCCGGTTGCCAGCGGCCAGATCGGCTAAACCATCCACGACCAAAGCCCACGTCACCGCAACCCCTACCGAGGACATGTAGAAGAGCCTAGGGCTACCCAGGATGTAGCCAGCCGGCAAGTTGACCAAGGCAGGCAAGGCCCCGAGAGCCCACCAACATAGAAAGAAGACCACTGCGGCTCTTGTGCCTTTGGCCACGAAGAGGCCCGCCAGGATCAACAAAAGGCTCAGCGGGTAAACCAAGATCTCCGCCGCCATGCCGGACACCTGAGAAAGCCACGTCAACGACCACAGCATGGGGAAAATCATGCCTTCCAGGAAAAGCTTGGCGCCGAGAAGAACATCACTGATGTGGTGAGGAGCCAGTACTAATGCGTCCTTGGGCACCATCCGCCACCAAAGCAGATAAACGACGGTCAGAACCCCGCATGGGATGTAGCGTAAAAGGGTCCGCCGAGTAATCCTTGGTGACCTGAACGAAATGAGATCATATGCCACGATCAGGGCCATCGCAACCACTCCGCTTTCGTGCGTCAGCAAAGCCAAGAGCATGGTCAGATAGCTGGCCAAGATCGTCCATGGATAGACCGTCGCGCTGTCCCGGCCGCGCACGTACAAAAAGACAGTGGCAGCCACAAAAAGCGTAGAGAGGGGATACCATAGGGTACTGATGTAAGCCAGGTCGAAATTGTACGGGTGCACCGCTAGAAAGATGCCGGACAGGAAGGTCACCAGCCTTCGTCTTGTTAGCATCAGTGTCAGGATACAAATCAAGATGACGTTAGCCAGGTGTGTAGACAAGTTCAAGAGGTGATAGATTGCTGGGTCCCGGGTACCCATTAGCCCCACAGTTACCTTCCAGAGCAAAAAGCCCATCGGCCGAAAGTAGTGAAATCCCTGGGCGGAAGTGAACAGTGAGACAAACGACTTGGATTGGGCCCAGAACAAATTGCCGGGGTCGTCATAGAAATAGCCGAGTGTTAGGGTATCTCGGTATACCCATATCACAAAGGCTAGAGTGAGCGTGCCTGAAGCAAGGCCCAGAAGGGCCCGGGGCCCAGCCACTGCCGTCAGCTTCCCTTTAACCATGCCTGCATTCCGATAAATTTGTCTCGTAGAATAGGCCACCACGGAGTTTCAGGATCTGCGCTAAGCATCATATGATTCTATTTGCCGACCTTAACCGGGCCCAGGGCAATGTGATCCCCGGCCTTTTGCCCTGATGCATCCAAGATGGCGGCACGATGGCCGTCCCACAAGGAGTACAATCCCAGATGAATGCGGTAATCACCAGGAGGAGCGTCGGTCGGCACGCCCATCTCGTACCACTGGACCAAGATGTCTCCGTTTCTCCACCGATTGCTATCCAGCCCGAAGGCATCTTGTTGTGACCAACGCTTCCCTGACCCATCGACAAAGTGGGCGAACCCTTGCCAGTAGCCCTGGCGGTCCCTGGCGTTCACAGTGTCGAATCGCCAGTAGGTCACGATCTGGAGCCTGTCGCCTAGTCGCACCTCGGCTGGCAGGTCGTATCCTTCAAAGACCACCCCATTTTCCAAGCGGACATCCAGGGTCTCGCTTGGCAGTGCCAACCAATGATCCAGCGGGTGGGCGCTGAGGACAAAGAATGACACAACAAGACCATCGGCCAAGACCAGATCACCCTTGGATTCACCCAAAGCACCCAGGAAGCGCCGGACCTCGCCATCGCCTTTCATCACCAGATAGAGGCGGTTGCGCTCGCTGGAAAGCAAGACCGAGCGCGTGTCACCTCGACCGAGGAAATACAGATCAAGGCTCCGGTTGAGGAGATAGCTCAGAGTAGCAGGAGGGCCCTCGGAGGCTGGGGCCGTCCCGGGGGCGATGACCGCCAACTCGGTAAGCCCCGCGCGCGCGGCTTGTTTTCGAGCGCCATCGGCGATAGCCAGCCAGTGCCCCAGGGGGCGGCCGTATCCGCCCAATGTCCCGTAGCGGTTCAGATACCCATAAAAGACGGAGACACTCGCAGCTTGAACCACCAATGAGGCCAAAAGCCCGGCGGCGACCGCGTAGGAAACCAGCCTTCTGCCTTGACTCAGGGCAGCCGCCGCCCCAATCCCGCACCAGATGAAAGGCAATGGGAAGAGATTAGTCAAATAAGACAGGTAGATCGGCGCTGAGTGCCAGACCAGCGGCAGAAACGGGGTGACGGACCATATCAGCAAGAGCACATAGTTCTCGTGGGTTTTTGGCCACCTGATGGCCTTCGACAACGCCACGCCCAGGCCGAGCAGCGTCAAGAGGCCGACAAAGATGGTGACTCCACCCAGGAGTTGGGCGTAGGGAGAATACAGATGGGCTGCTGCACCCAACCCATCCTCCAGATGGGCTCCGGAAACGATCCAAAGCCAATACTGCAAGGCCCGTCCATCTAGTGCCGATGGGTTCTTGAGGACATTGCGTGAGAGAGCACTCCAGATCTCGCCCCAACTGCCCAGGATATAGATGCCATATGGGATCACCAGCAGTGCCAAGAGGCTAAGACCAACCAGAAGCGGGCGCCACCGGAGACGGTCACGATAAATCAAGAGAGTCAGGATAACTGCCGGGCCATAGAAGGCGGTCTTGATCTGCGTCTGAAAGCCCAGGCCCAGGGCGATCATGAAAGGCACTACTGCCCAAGAGCGCCTTTGGATCACCAGAAAGTACAAGAAAGTCAGCAACAGAATGGTGATGATTGGGAGGTTTTGAGGCGCTACCCGGCGCGACCAATGAATAGCCCACGGACCCGTGGCAAAGAGTAGAGCGGCCGCTAAGCCTGCTTGTATGCTAAAGAACTTAGCCACAAATTTGTAAGTGAGTAAAATGGCCAGTGTATCCAGAAGCGCAGAAAGGCCAACGATCAAGCTCGGGTTTCTCGAAATTAATATTGGGAGAGCCCACAGGTAGGAGAGCAGCGGAGTATTGCGGATGCCGATGGATGTCCAGTGCCCGGCCGAGGGCAAGGCCCGGCCATCAGCGATGGAGGCGGCGATGTTCAATACGTTAGCCTCGTCGAATTGGAACTCGCTGGCTCCGACTTGGCTGAGCCGCAGCACAGCAGCGACGATAAGGATTAAGATCAAAGCCCAGGTCTGCTTGCTAGTGACCATCAACCACTGAGTGAGCCTGCTCTTTACCATCACTCACCGCCCCCAGATGTCAATAGTCGCGAGCAATACTCTATCGGTTTCTGTGTTGAGATCTCCAACCACAACGGGAAGCCGCTTGCCCGTTTTGAGCAGATACATCCCGATCTCTAGCTCGTACTTGCCTGGTGGAGTGTCCTCTCTCAGAGGGATAGCATAGCGGTCGATAATCATTTCCCCCTTATCCCAATTATTGGTAGGATAGGAGCCTGCGCCGGGTAGCATATCCGCTTGACCCCAAATGGGATTGCCCGTCTCCGGGTTGAGAGGGCCGACCACATGCGTGAAGACGGTGTAGCTCTCCTTCATTTTCCGTAAAGGCCGCCAGTAGAGAGCCAAGTGTATCGTGTCGCCAGGTCGATAGTGCTTTGTATCCAGATCGAAACCCACCAGCCCCACCTGGTTGCCAAGGCTCGATAGCAAACGATGCTGCGGCGTCACTCTCGGTGTGACGTACGCTGGCACCTCAAAAGCGACGGCCGGTTTTCCGCCGTACCTAGCCTGCAACGAGAGCCTTCCTTCAGGATAAACACTGTGAAGTAAGGTAAGCGTAGAATCTTCGATATCAGTGAAAACCATAATCGCATCATGCTGAGCGTTCTCGGGGAGCACAAGCACCTTTCTCCCGTCAAAGGGCTTGACGGCGGAGCGAGGCGACAGTTGCATAGAGGCGTCCCAGCCTTGAATGGAAAGATAGGCCTGTGTCCGTTGCTGCAGGCGCGCCTTAACGCCCTGGGCAAATGCCACTGGTGGCCACGAAGCGACGAATGAATCCAGGGCTTTCACCTGCCAGTCACCGGGGTCGAAAATAAAGGTTTGATCGGCCAGGATGGCATTCCTCAAGAACTCGTCTGCGGCTATGGACTTCCCATACGTGAAGTACGACCAGACTAGCGTGTCCTCACGAGGGTGAGAGCCTACACCTTCAGCTATCAGTTCTTTTGAAACATAAGCCGTCACGTCTCGTTCCTGGCCGCTGTTCACCCGAACGACATCTCGGATGGACACATAGTTGTGTATTAGAACCATGCCGAAATTGCCGAGTGGATACGGAGCTTCTCGGTTCAAGTAGTTCGGGAGGTTGACGTAGATAATCTTCGCCTGTGGCGACTCCTGAGCCGCGCTTTGGCCGATCTGGCGAATGAACCGAGAGCCTCTTTCAAAGAGGGCTACACGATCAAGGGTGAACACGACCGACGGGACAAGAATGAGCGACAGCAAGAATACAGTAGCCACAGGCGGACGGACCGCCCTCCCCCAGAAAACAAGCCTCTTTGCCACACTGTGGCCCAGGGGAAGGAGTGCCCCAGCCCATACGAGGCTGGAACTCACGGCAGCCAGGTAAAAGAGCCTTGACCCGCTCTCCACGTATCCTGAGCTCAGCAGTAGAGAGGGAGGTGTAACACCGATAGTCCACCAGATCAAAGATAGGTAGAACATGTTCCTCATCCGGCTTCTGCTGTAGACTAGAGAAAGGCCTAGAAGAGTAGGGGTCGCTATGAGAAGCAAGGCAACCTGGCGGCTCAGGCCAAGCCAATCCCGCAAAAGGGATGCAATTGGTGCCACCGGATAGACCAGCCCCTGAAGAAAGGGCAGGATGTTCATCAATATCTCCACCCAGGAAGAAGGAGGGGAAGGAGCGAATTCTGCAACAACAGGTAGCTTCCACCACCAGGCGAAGTAGGCACCCGTAGCCACAATATATGGAGCGACCCGAAGACTCCACGTCCTCCAAGACCTTGCAGTCAAGCGGCCAAAGAGAACATCATAGAAGACGATCAAGATGGCACCCACTACTCCGCTTTCGTGGGCAAAGAAGGCCAGCCCCAGGGCGAGATAGCTTCCGAGAAGAAACAAACGTGACCGTTTGCCGTGGCCGTTCGCAAGGGTATGTAACCAAAAGCTCAGCAGGACAAGGAAGGTCATCAAAGGGTGGAACAATACCTCTACCCAAGCGATCTGCACGTGATAAGGATGAGAAGCAAAAAGCAAGCCTGCCATCAACGCCACGGCGTTAGTGCCGGTAAAGTGACGTGCCAGCAGATAAACCAAGACCGCGTTGAGGGCATGGACCAGGAGATTGGGCAGCATGTAGATAAAAGGGTCGTATCGCCCAGTTAGGGCGAGAATCAGTTTCCATAGCACGAAAACCAGTGGACGGTAGATCCAGGCCTTGGCCATGAACAGAGAGGCGTAGGATTGCGATTCCATCCAGCGGAACTGCGCGGCGCTATCGCCAACGAAGGTCATCTCTAACGAACGACTGTACAGGAGCAGGGCGAAGGCAAAAACCGCTCCTGCTTGCCAGATCACTGACGGAAAACCTTTGGCCCGGTTGTGGATAGCAACCTGCAGCCTAGGCCCGGAAATCGTATCCATTTGGTTCATTCAAGCCATCCTTCCCGGAGTAGCCACGGCCGAAGGTGGTACTGAGTAGCCCCGATAGTATATAGTTGCGGATCCTCAGCGTCAAGGCGAAGATGCAGCAACAACGTTCAGTGACCCCACAGAAACCAGGTCGCTACCCCGCGCGTATGGTCCCTCTCTCACGGACAGCCTGACTCCGGTGGCACGGTCATACATGCCGGCGACAACCTGGTACTGCCCGGCTGGTAGCTCCCTTGGCAGCGTCAGTTGCCGGGGATCCTCGACGCATTCGCCTCCGTCCCAAAGGGACGTGGGGTAGAGGTCACCGCGGGGCTCACCGTCGTCCTGGGCAACGATCCTGCCATTCCGATCCAGCAGATGCACGAACACAGTAAAGTCCTCGACCGGCGGGTTTACGGCCTGCCAGTGCAACGAGATGGCAGCTACCTGTCCGGGGTGGAGCGCGAATCTGGGCAGGTTTGCGCCAATGAGCAGAATCTTGTCCCCAAGCATGGCATTCAACCGTGTATTCGAGAAGAGCCCCGAGCAGCGCTGGCTGAACCCTTTGTCCACAACCTTTATCGGACCCAAGCGCAGGCTGTCTCCCAGGGCTAAACCTTGCGCATCGCTGATTCGCTCTCTTTCCAGAGTATCGGTGGAGTACATGCCCAGGAGTATCCAGCCCTGGCTGAGAGGCGCCCTCAGGCTTACGGGGATGCTATTCCAGCTCAGCACCACATCGCCTGGCTGCCAGCTCGCCCTGGGCCAATCGATTCGGTCCTGGGCTCCCAAGACCTGCCAACTTCTGTCAGTCAAGTGCGTGAAGAACACTGTCTCACCTTCGGTGATGGTTGATGTCGACGCGACACGCCAAAGATACGAAACAGAGAGCACGCTACCCACCTCAGCTCGCCGGTCGTAGCTCACCGCGAGTAGCTCCACGCCGTTCTGCAACCTTAGTGGCCAGCCCCGCGCTTGCGCCGTCGGAAGCCGCCCCCAGGTCTTCTGGTCGGAAGCAATGTAGAAACGAAACGCCAACTTTCCACCAGGAAGAAAGACAGCCTCGTCGGCCAGTTCCACTGCCAAGGCAGACAGCGTGCCAGGCAGAAGGTCGAGGTTGTGGCCTCCCGGCCAAGTCAGGTAGAGCTGCCGGGAGCCACTTTGGTTCGGCATCACCAGGGCGGGCTCCACCCGCAACTTCTGGTCGGTTGCCCCGCTGCCCCGCAGGTACGTCAATACGGCGCGTAACCGGTGCGCGGCGCCATCATCACCCTGCGACAGGATCGTAACCTGTCGCTGTTCTGCCTGAGTCAAGCGGTCCACCGATCGCGCAACCCTCTTGAGGTATCGCAAAGGTACACCGTACGTCGTTGTGGCGCTGTGAGTTTCAAGGAATGAGAAAAAGTGTAGAGTCACGTAGGCCTGTGATGAGGCGGTGACGGCAACCAATGCCAGGACCGTCAGCTTCAAGGCCCGCCAGAACCAACTGCGAGATCCAAGCCATAATACCTGACTTACTTTATAGCGGCCAACATTCACCGCTGCGTCGACCAACCTCGCGATAGCTATGAACTGCGCCGGATAGGCGATCACCAAGTAGTGCTGGTGTACAGGGGTGGAGTGGCGAATCTGGAGCAGCACCGGTGCCAAGAACCAGAGTGACAGTAGCAGATCAGCTTGAAAGCTGGGATCACTGAGCGCCTGATTCACTCCCTGGCGTAGCTTCACCGGTATTCGCCAAATGGTCAGCGCGGC
>DYIS01000084.1 GCA_020723545.1 Ktedonobacter racemifer | reverse complement strand
CGAGGCTAGAACCATTAAGACGATGCTGGGAGAGCTGCTGGCCGTTCCCCCCTAAGACTCCCGGTGTCTGCCAGACACCGGGAGTCTCCACTGGCAACCCTGGCGCTGGCCTGGCTTAGAGACCGTAACCTGACATGAAGATATCTGTGATCTGCACCGTGAAGGACGAGGAGAAGTCCATCGGTGATCTGCTGGTGTCTTTGCGCGCTCAGACGCGGCCGCCAGACGAGACCATCATCACCGATGGCGGGTCCACCGATAGAACCATAGAGATCATCCAGGAGTTCGCGGCCTCCGGGATGCCCATCGAAGTCCTGGCCTTGCCGGGCAGCAACATCTCGCAGGGCCGCAACGCGGCCATTCGGGCTGCCTCAGGCCAGATTATCGCCAGCACCGACGCCGGGGTGTGCCTGGAGCCCTGCTGGCTGGAGGAGCTGGCCAGGCCCTGGGAAAACGGACGAAACCCCGAGGAGGTCATGCCGGGCGTGGTGAGCGGCTTTTTTCTAGCGGACCCTAAGGGTGTCTTCGAGGCGGCCATGGGGGCCACGGCGCTTCCGTCTCTGGGGGAGATCTCGCCGGAGAGCTTCCTGCCCTCCAGCCGGTCGGTGGCTTTTACCAAAGCCGCCTGGGAAACAGTCGGCGGCTACCCGGAGTGGCTGGACTATTGCGAAGACCTGGTGTTTGACCTCAGCCTGCGGCAAGCTGGACTTCGATTTGAATTCGTTCCCCAGGCCATCGCCCACTTTCGCCCTCGTTCCAGCCTCGGGTCCTTTTTCCTCCAGTACTTCCGCTATGCCCGGGGCGATGGCAAGGCCGATCTCTGGCGCAAACGGCACCTGATCCGCTACGCTGCCTATACCCTGGGGCCTCTTGCACTTGCCATTGGATTTTGGTATAAATCTCTGTGGCTCTTGGTCCTGGCCGGTGCTCTGGTCTATCTCTGGCGGCCGTATCGGCGGCTCTGGCCCATGATGCGCGGCTGGCCCCTGGCGCATCGCGTGCAAGCGACCATCCTGGTGCCGGTGATCCGCGTTACGGGGGATCTGGCCAAAATGATCGGCTATCCTGTGGGGTTGTTCTGGCGTTTGCGGGGAGGCGCGTGCCACAGGTAAACGGAGGGGAGTTCGCCGCGGTCGTTTTTGCCTGTTTTCGGGTCAAAGGCGTGTGATGCTTGACCTGTCGATAATCAGCGTCAGTTACAACACTCGCGAATTACTCCGGGAGTGCTTGCGCTCTATCTTCGCCAGCCTGGGCGATTTCACCTACGAAGTCTTCGTAGTCGACAACCGGTCCAGCGATGGCTCGCCGGAGATGGTAAGAACCGAATACCCCCAGGTCAAGGTAATGATCAGTTCAGTGGATGGCGGGTACGCTTACGCCAATAACCTCGGCCTGCGGCAATCCAGCGGACGGTACATCCTGCTGCTGAACCCGGACACGGTTCTGCCAACCAATGCCCTCAGCCAGATGCTATCTTTCATGGAGCAGCACCCTGAGGCTGGAGCTGCCGGTCCCAAACTGGTGCGGGCCGATGGCAGCCTGGACCTGGCTTGCCGGCGCAGCTTTCCCACCCCCCTGGTGTCATTTTATCAGATGGCGGGGTTATCCAAGATCCTTCCTGGAAGCCCCCGCTTCGGCCGCTACAATCTAACCTACCTGGACCCCGATGAGACTGCCGAGGTGGATTCGGTGGTAGGCGCCTTCATGATGGTGCGCCGACAGGCCATAGAGCAGGCTGGGCTCCTGGATGAGAGCTTCTTCATGTACGGCGAGGATCTGGACTGGGCCTTCCGGATCAAACAGAAGGGCTGGAAGATCTACTATTACCCCAAGGTGCAGGTGCTCCACTACAAAAGGGAGTCCTCCAAGCAGCGACCGCTGCGCACCAGTTTTGAGTTCTATCGTTCCATGTACATCTTCCATCGAAAGCACTACGCCGCAAACACCTTCTTTCTCTTGAATTGGCTCATTTTCACCGGGATATTGTTGCGGGGCGCTTTGGCCATTGTCTGGGCCCTGGTGCGGCCGAGGGGATAACGAGTGAAAAGGACCGACCTCTTTTTTGCCATCTACCAGGCGGCCAGTGATCTGGCAATGTTCACCTTCGCTTTTGTGCTGGCGTACTTCCTCCGCCTGAGCACCGAAGTGCCAGCTCCCCAGAACATCGCTCCCCTTTCAGGATACCTGCGGGTTATCGTGATCTATGACCTGACCCTGCTCGTTACCTTCGCGTTCTACAAGCTGTACTTTATGCAGCGCAGCTTCTCGCGGCTGGATGAGCTGTACTACGTCTTCGTAGCGGTTTCGGTGGGCACGGTGGCGGCCATCGCCGTCTCCGCGCTGGTCCTGAAATCGGAATACGACCCCCCTCGCCTGATGCTAGCCTATATGTGGCTCTTGACCATCTTCTTTGTCTTCTCCCTCCGGGTGATCAATGGATTTATCATGGCGGTGTTCCGGGCCCACGGATGGGACCAACACAAGGTGCTCATCATCGGCGGTGGCTCGGTGGGCCGCCGGATCATGCACACCATTAGAGAATCTCCGGAGTTGGGATATCGGGTAGTGGGTTTCATTGACAATGACCCTGGCCTCAAGGAGGTGGAGGGGGTGCCGGTCTGCGGAGGGGAAGGATGCATCGTGGAGGCGATCCGCGAGAAAAAGGTGGACGAGGTCATCATCGCCCTGCCCCATGCCCCGCATCAGGAGATCATCTCCCTGGTATCCCTGTGTGGAGGAGAAAAGGTAAGCGTGCGCGTCTACCCGGACGTTTTCCAGATGATATCCTCCGAGGTGAGCATCGGGGATCTCTCTGGCATGCCCCTGGTGAGCATTCGCGATGCCGCCCTGCGGGGCTGGCGCCTGGGCGCCAAGCGCATCATCGACCTGGTCTTCAGTGTGGCGTTTCTGGTCATCTTCTCCCCTCTTCTCTTGTTCATGGCCTTGCTGATCAAGCTTGATTCTCCAGGGCCGGTATTTTACGTCCAAGAGCGGGTGGGCCTGGACGGAAAGCCGTTCCAGGTAATCAAGTTCCGTTCCATGAAAGCCGATGCCGAGGCCAACGGCCCCGGCTGGACCACGGCAAATGATCCCCGCCGCACCAGGTTGGGCACTTTCCTGCGGCGGTTTTCCATCGATGAGATGCCGCAATTCATCAACGTCCTCTTGGGGGAGATGAGCGTCGTGGGGCCCAGGCCGGAGCGCCCGGTCTATGTGGAGCAATTCAGGAAGCAGGTCCCCCGCTACATGGACCGCCACTGGGAAAAAGCCGGGGTCACCGGCTGGGCCCAGGTGAATGGGCTCAGGGGCGACACCTCGATCGAAGAGCGCACCCGTTACGACCTGTACTACATCGAGAACTGGTCCCTACTGTTGGACTTCAAGATCATCCTCAGGACCATCTGGGTGGCCCTGTCGGGCAAGAACGCCTACTAGGGCGGCCCGGGTGCTGCCTTACCGCCCGGCTTCTCGCCCCAGGATGGGCTCCTGGTCACGAGGCCCCCGCACACGAATATATTGACAAGCCAACAAAATGGTGCTATAGTATTAGCACTCTCATGTCGAGAGTGCTAACTTGACTGGACCATGACATGGAACCCTTGACTGAGCGACAGAGAGCCTTGCTCAAGATCATCGTGGGAGATTACATCTCCTCAGCGATGCCCGTGGCCTCGGAACTGGTCGCTGGCAAATACACCTTAAAGGTGAGCCCGGCCACGATCCGCAACGAGATGGCTGCCCTGGAGGAGTTGGGGCTCGTCACCCACCCACATACCTCTGCCGGACGGGTGCCCACGGATAAGGGCTATCGTTACTACGTGGAATCGCTCATGGAGGAGGCAGAGCTGCCTCAGGTGGAGCGCTTGATGATCCAGCACCAGTTCCATCAGGTCGAGTTGGAACTGGATCAATGGCTGCGCCTGGCCATGGCCATCCTGGCCCACTCGGTCCAGAGCGCCGCATTGATCACGCCGCCGGTGGCGGCGCGATCGAGGGTAAGGCACTTCGAGTTGATCTCCGTGCAGGAGGACCTGGCACTTATGGTGTTGGTGCTCCAGGGCGGCGCGGTCAAGGAACAGATGCTCAGCTTCGATCGCCCGTTGGCCCAGGGAGAATTGAGCGCCATTGCCAACCGGCTCAACTCGCTATTTCAAGAGGCCACGGCCGAGCAGATCCAGGGCAAGCTGAACCAGCTCGGTGGGCTGGAGCGCCAGGTAGCGGAGGTGTTGGTCAAGATCGTGCGCCAACTGGACGAGCTGGGCCACCAGGAGGTGTACCACAACGGCCTGATCAATGTCTTGAGCCAGCCTGAGTTCAGCCAGGTAGATCGGGCCCGGCAGATATTGGAACTCTTGGAGCAGCGGAGCTTCCTGTCGGCGGTGATGCCACAGGTCTTGATGTCCGAGGGGGTTCAGGTGATCATCGGTGCTGAGAACCCCTGGGAGAAGCTCCGGCAATTCAGCATGGTGCTGTCGCGCTACGGCGTGAAGGGCGAGGCCGCAGGGGTGCTGGGCGTGTTAGGCCCCACTCGCCTGCCCTATTGGCGAGCTATCTCCACCGTGCGGTTCATGGCCCAGTTAATGAGCGGGCTCCTGGGCGAACTGTATGGCGAAAGATAGGCCTGCTCTGACTTTCCGAGTCATTATGGCGTACCAATCTTTTATCTGGAGGTTGACGTGGTGTCGGAGACGAATCAGGAGGAGGTCGCTACCTCCCGGGCATCCGAGGAGAAGGTACCGGTAGCGGGGGTCGCCGAGGTGCCCTCCGAGCTGGAGGCCCTGAAGAAGGATCTGGAGGAGGAAAAGTCCAAGTCAGCGAACTTCCTGGCCGGTTGGCAGCGGGCGCAAGCAGATTTCATCAATTATCGCCGTCGTGCCGAACAGGAGAGAAACGACCTGATTAAATTCGCCAATGCCACCTTGGTGATGAAGCTGTTGTCGGTGTTGGACGACTTCGAACGGGCTTTTGTCACGGTTCCCAGAGAGCTGGTTGGGCTCACCTGGATCGAGGGCATTGCGCTGATCGAGCGTAAGATGCGGGCCATCCTGGAACAGGAGGGACTGGCGCCCATCGAAGCCATGGGCACAGACTTTGACCCCCAACTGCATGAGGCGACAATTCATGAGGAAGGCTCTGACGAGAACGACGGCAAGGTAGTGGCAGAACTGCAAAGAGGCTACAAGTTTCAAGATAGGGTGATCAGGCCCACGTTGGCCAAGGTGGGCAAAAAACGCGAAAACGCTGCCGACCAGGGCAAGCAGGGAGCTGAGCAGTAGTCGGCAATCAGCGTGCATTTCGCAATTGGAGGAGGATAAAAATCATGGGCAAGATATTGGGAATAGACCTGGGAACCACTAACTCCTGCATGGCGGTCATGGAGGGCGGAGAACCGGTGGTCATCCCGAATGCCGAGGGGGGACGCATAACCCCCTCGGTGGTGGCCGTGACCAAGACTGGGGAACGCCTGGTGGGCCAGGTGGCTAAACGGCAGGCGATCACCAACCCGGAGAATACCATTTTCTCCATCAAGCGTTTCATGGGGCGAAAATACAATGAGCCTTCGGTGCAATATGACAAGAAATTGGTGCCGTACAAGCTGAGCGAGGCCCCTAACGGCGATGTTCGCGTGTGGATGGGCGATCGACAGTATTCGCCGCCGGAGATCTCGGCGATGATCCTGCAGAAGATGAAGCAGGATGCGGAGGCCTACCTGGGCGAGAGGATCACCCAGGCGGTGATCACCGTCCCGGCCTATTTCAACGACAGCCAGCGACAGGCCACCAAGGACGCCGGAAAGATCGCCGGGCTGGAGGTGCTGCGGATCATCAATGAGCCCACCGCCTCTTCGCTGGCCTACGGCCTGGACAAAAAGAAAGATGAGCGCATCGCCGTCTACGACCTGGGTGGGGGGACGTTTGATATCTCGATCTTGGAGCTGGGCGAGGGCGTCTTTGAGGTGAAATCGACCAACGGGGATACCCACCTGGGCGGGGACGACTTCGATCAGCGCATCATCGATTGGCTTTGCGACGAGTTCAAGCGAGAGCAGGGCATTGACCTGCGCCAGGACCGCATGGCCCTTCAGAGATTGAAAGAGGCGGCGGAGAAGGCCAAATGCGAGCTCTCCACGGTGATGCAGACCGAGGTCAATCTGCCTTTCATAACCGCCGATGCCAGTGGCCCCAAGCACCTGAACATCACGCTAACCCGCTCCAAGCTAGAGCAGTTGGTGCAGGAGCTGGTCGAAAAGACGGCTGGCCCCTGCGGCCGGGCCATGGAAGACGCCGCCGTCACCGCCAGGGACATCGACGAGGTGGTGCTGGTGGGCGGCCAGACCCGCATGCCGGCGGTGCAAGAGTTGGTGAAGCGGCTTTTTGCTAAGGAACCTCACAAGGGGGTCAACCCCGACGAGGTGGTGGCGGTGGGTGCTGCCATCCAGGCGGGTGTCCTGGGCGGTGAGGTGAAGGACATCCTGCTCCTGGATATCACTCCACTCACCCTGTCCATCGAGACCCTGGGTGGCGTGGCCACGCCGCTTATCTCGCGGAACACCACCATCCCCACTGCCAAAAGCCAGATCTTCTCCACCGCCTCGGACAACCAGCCCAGCGTGGAGATACACGTGCTTCAGGGGGAGCGCCCCCTGGCGGCGGAGAACCGTACCCTGGGCCGCTTTATCTTGGATGGTCTCCTGCCGGCCCCACGAGGTGTGCCGCAGATCGAGGTGACCTTCGACATCGACGCCAATGGCATCCTGAACGTGTCGGCTAAGGACAAGGGCACCGGCCGGGAACAGCGCATCACCATCACGGCTTCCAGCGGCCTGTCCAAGGACGAGGTGGAGCGCATGGTGAAAGAGGCCGAGATGCACGCGGCTGAGGATTCCAAGAAGCGCGAGTCCATCGAGATCCGCAACCAGGCCGATTCCCTGGCCTATTCGGCGGAACGCACCCTACGGGAACATGGCGACAAGGTGCCCTCGGAGCTCAAGAGCCAGATCGAGGGCAAGATCGCCGCGGTGCGGTCTGCCCTCCAGGGGACCGACAACCAGTACATCCAAAGGACCATGCAGGAGCTCTCCGAGGCCATGCAGAAGATAGGCGCTGCGGTATACGGCCAGCCGGGCCAGGCCGGGCCCGGGGGTCCGCCGCCGGGGGGTGCGCCCGGTCCTGGCCCCAGCGAGGAGGGCACCGTGGAAGGCGAATTCAGGGAGGTTTAGGCCAGAGGCTTCAGACGGGGTCAGGGCATATGCGCTCCTGGCCCCGTTCGTTTTTTGCCCAACACCCTTGACTGAGGATGGGTATTGGGGTAAACTGTAGCCTGCGCCGCAGCCGGCGCTTTGATCTTGAGAAGGCTGGGCTTTGATGGCATATAAACGAGATTACTATGAGGTCCTGGGGGTGAGCAGGGGCGCCAGTGAGGATGAGGTCAAGAAGGCCTTCCGACGCCTGGCCCGGCAATATCACCCGGACGTAAGCAAGGCCGCAGATGCTGAGGACCGCTTCAAGGAGATCAACGAGGCCTACGAGGTCCTAAGCGACCCCGACAAGCGCTCCACCTATGACCGCTTTGGACACGCTGGCCTTGAGGGCAGGCTGGGTGGCGGTGCCTATAGCCCCTTCGGAGACATCACGGACATCTTCGAGAGCTTCCTCGGCGGCATGGCGGGCACCGCCACGCGCCGGGGCCCGCAGCGAGGAGCCGACCTGCGCTACAATCTGACCATAACCTTCGAGGAAGCGGTCTTTGGCTGTGAGAAAGACATCGAGGTGCCACGATGGCAGACCTGCGGCACCTGCCGGGGCTCTGGCAGCGAGCCCGGAACCCAACCCGCGCGCTGCCCGCTATGCAACGGCACCGGCGAGGTGCGCCGGGTTCAACGATCGATCTTCGGCCAGTTCGTCAACGTGGTCATATGTGACCGGTGCCAGGGCGAGGGGAGGGTGATAACCAGCCCCTGTCCCGAATGTAGAGGCCGACGGCAGGTGCGGGTGACTAAGAAGATACGCGTTACGGTCCCGGCCGGTGTGGACGACGGCAATCAGATGCGATTGACCGGTGAGGGCGAGCCCGGGACATGGGGTGGCCCGCCGGGCAACCTCTACGTGGTCTTGTCCATCAAGAAGCACCGCTTGTTTCGGCGTGAGGGCAATGATATCCTCTATGATCTCAAGCTGAATTTCGCTCAAGCGGCCTTGGGCGATGAGGTGGTGGTGCCCACGGTGGATGGGCCGGTCAAGCTCAGCATTCCCCCAGGGACGCAACACGGCAAGGTGTTCTTTCTGCGGGAGAAAGGTGTTCCCTACGTTCATTCCAGCCGACGAGGCGACCAGCAGGTCCACGTTCAGGTAGTAACCCCCACTGAGCTGACCGAGGAGCAGAGAAGGCTATTTGCAGAGCTGGCAAAGACCCTTGGTCATGAGGTTGTCCCCCAGGACGAACGGCGATTCTTTGACAAAGTCAAGGATGCCTTCGGTGTGTAGCCGTGGAATGGGTTGAGGTGGCGGTATCCGCTGATGCGGAGGCGGTGGAGGCCCTGGCTGGGCTCTTTCGCGATTTTTGCCATGGGGGCGTAGCCATTGAGCCCACGGTCCAGCCCCTGGCCGAGGGAGGCGTGGTGGTGGACCCGGAGCAACCGGTAGCGGTGAGGGGATACATTCCGGCCGACGGAAAGGAAAGAATAAAGCTTCGCCAACTGAAAACCGCCACCGATCATTTGAGCTTCGTGCGTCCGGTCTCCCGGCTGAGCACCCGGCGAGTGGCCGAGGACAATTGGGCCCACGCCTGGAAACAGCACTATCAAGTGCTTCACCTGGGGAGAAACCTGGTCATTGTGCCAGCTTGGCGAGGGTACAATCCCGGCGCTGGAGAGCTGGTGATCTATCTGGACCCGGGCATGGCCTTCGGCACTGGCCTTCACCCCACCACCATCATGTGCCTGGTGGAGCTGGAGAAACGCGTAACCGCCGGGGCCAAATTGCTGGACGTTGGCACGGGCTCCGGCATCCAGGCCATAGCTGCCGCCCGCTTGGGAGCCCACAGCGTACTCGCCCTGGACATCGACCCCGTGGCGGCCTCGGCAGCCCGAAGTAACGTGGAGCTTAATCGGCTCCAGGGCATCGTTCAGGTGGTCCAGGGCACCATCAGCTCAAGCGGGCAAATAACGCCGGCCCCTGGCATCCTGGGTCCCACTGTCCTTCCTCCATTTGACCTGGTAGTCGCTAACATCATCGCCGGGGTTATCGTGGAGATGGCGCCCGGTCTCGCTGCCGTGCTGGCGAGGGAAGGGGTGCTCCTGGCCTCCGGCATCATCGCCTTCGTCTTCCTCTTCCACGCCGCCTTCCTCCCCCGGACGGAACCTCCCAAGCGCCCCGGCGCCGAACTGCTGTCCTACCTCTTCCGGCCCGCCCGCCTTGGG
>DYIS01000083.1 GCA_020723545.1 Ktedonobacter racemifer | reverse complement strand
ATTCTATCACAAAAACCCCCAGAGCAAAAGGCAACGACTGCGGTTCAAAAAACAGTCAAAGGAGACCAACCCATGCAACTCACCGCGGACAGCCCAAAGTGCTCCGGATGCCGGGTTTGTCTGACCATTTGCCCCCTGGCCCATTTCCACGACAACAACACAAAGAAGGCCGCGCTCAAGGTAGAGGGGCGGTTTCCCGCGCCAGGAGGGTTCAAGGTCACCACCTGCAACCAGTGCGGCGATTGCGCCGCCGTCTGCCCGGTGGAGGCGATCCATTTCGACCAGGGGGTCTACTGGATCAACCCCGACGAATGCACCAACTGTCTGGCCTGCGTGGAGGCCTGCCCCCTGGACGTGATGTTCACCCATCCCGATCTGAGTTTCCCCATCAAGTGCGACGCCTGCGGCGAGTGCACCAGGTACTGCGGCACTGAGGTCCTGCATCTGGAAAGGAAGGAATCCGAGGTGATCCCACCGCCACATGTATTCCCCAACCCCACCAAGGCTCCCTTCCCGTTGGGCGGCTACGCTGGCTGGATACTGCGGGTCAACCTGACCGATAAGACGTTCAAGAAGGAAAAGTTGGAGGTAAGGCTGGCGGAGGAATACCTGGGGGGCCGCGGGTTCGCCGCACGGCTCCTGTATGACGAGCTGGAGCCGGGCATAGATCCCCTGGGGCCGAAGAACAACAAGGTGGTGGTTGCCGGCGGGCCCCTGTCGGGCCTCTTCGTGCCGGGCGCCGGGAAGACCGAGTTCGCGGCCAAATCCCCGGCCACTGGGGGTTGGGGAGACTCCTCGGTGGGAGGCATGCTGAGCGCCGAGCTGAAACAGGCCGGCTACGACGCCATCGTCGTCGAGGGAAGCGCGAGCTCACCGGTCTACCTGTTTGTGGACAACGACAGGGTGGAGCTGCGGGACGCCAGCGCCTACTGGGGCAAGGGCTCCATTACGGTCGAAAAGATGCTGAAGGACGAGCTGGGCGAGCACTTCCAGGTTGCCACCATTGGGCCGGCCGGTGAGGCCGGGGTGAAGTTCGCCTGTATCACCCACGACTTCGGGCGCCAGGCTGGACGCACCGGCATCGGCGCGGTGCTGGGGGCGAAGAAGCTGAAGGCCATCGCCGTTCACGGCACCAGGGGGATAGCCATCGCCGACCTGGAAGGGTTCATGAAGGCGGCCAAAGACGCCTTCCAGGACTGCTTCGACAGCGCCGGCCGCCAGGTCTGGCAGCGCTACGGCACCGCCGGCGTCACCACCTGGTCCAACGAGGTCGGCGCCTTCCCCACCCGCAACTTCATCTCAGGCCAACTGGAGGGATACGAGGCCCTGGGAGGCGAACCGATGCGGCAGAAGATGGTGGTGGCCGACAAGGCCTGTTTTGGCTGCCCGGTGCCTTGCGGCAAGTATTCCCATAGCGGCAATGTCTACGTGGAGGGGCCGGAGTACGAGACCACCGCCCTCATCGGCGGCAACTGCGGCCTCACCAACATGGATGACGTGGCCTACGCCAATTACCTGTGCGACGAGCTGGGGCTCGACACCATCTCCGCGGGCAATGCCATCGCCTTTGCCATGGAGTGCTACCAGCGCGGCATCATCACCGACGCCGACACCGGCGGGGTGGCCCTGCGCTTCGGCGATGCCAAAGCGGTGAACTACCTCATCGAGAAGATAGCCCAGCGCCAGGGCTTTGGCGCCATCCTGGCCGGGGGCGTCAAGTTCGCCGCCGCCCGGTTCGGCCAGGGCAGCGACGCCTTTGCCATCCACGTTAAAGGCCTGGAGGTCTCCGGTTACGAATCCCACCAGGCCCCGGCCATGTTGCTCTCCTACATGACCGCCGACGTGGGCGCGCACCACAACAAGTCCTGGGCCATCACCCACGACATCGCCGCCGGCCGCCAGCTCATCGAGGGCAAGGCGGAGAAGGTCATCGAGTTACAGCACATCCGCCCTCTCTTCGACTGCCTGGGAGCCTGCCGGCTGCAATGGGTCGAGCTCTCCATGAGCCTGGAGCACTACCCCAAGGTCTTGAGTGCCCTTTTCGGAAAGGAAGTGGCCTGGCAGGACTTGATGAAGGTCTCGGAGCGGGTTTGGAACCTGACCCGCCTGTTCTGGCTGAGAGAGGTGCCCGGCTTCGGTCGCTCCTGGGACTACCCGCCGGCGCGCTTCTGGCAGGACCCCATCGAGGGCGGGCCCACCGACGGCAGCGTGATGACCAGGGCCCAGATCGATCAGCTCCTGGACGAATACTATGCTCGACGGGGGTGGGACCAGAACGGCGTGCCGACCCCGGCCAAGCTGGCCGAGCTTGGTTTGCCGTAACCGTTTTTCTTTACCAGTATTAAGGGCATGGTCTCCCTCTACAGCGTTTCTCCATTTATTCACCGCTGAGAACGCAGAGTTCGCAGAGTTTTCTATGGATTTTTCAGCCCACTCAGCGCTCTCTGCGAGCTGCAGTGCAAAATTGACTGCCAAACTCCCAGCAACACCCAACAGGGAGACTACCATTAAGGGAGAGCCGAGAATACGTGTCCCAAACCTGGCCGGCCTCGCCACCCGAAGGTGGTTGGAGCCCCTGGCCATCAGCGCCCTGGTGGCCTTGGCCGCCTTCCTGCGGCTCTACCGGCTGGACGCCTTGCCCCCGGGGCTCCACTACGACGAGGCGTACAATGGGCTGGATGCGTTGGCGGTCCTGGGCGGAGCGCGGCCCATTTTCTTCGAGGGCAACTTCGGCCGAGAGCCCCTGTTCATCTACCTGGTAGCCCTGGCCTTCCGGCTCCTGGGCGCCGAAACATGGAGCATTCGCCTGGTCTCCGCACTTGTCGGCGTTTTCACCGTGGTGGTGCTCTACTTCCTGGGCCGGGAGCTCTTCTCCCGGCCGGTGGGCTTCCTGGCCGCCTTTGCACTCGCCACTAGCTACTGGCACGTTAGCGTCTCCCGCCTGGGCCTGCGCACAGTGCTCCTGCCCTTGTTGGCGTCGCTGGTGTTCCTTTTCCTATGGCGCGGGCTGAACAATAGCACCGGGCGCGACTTCGTGCTATCGGGGCTCTTCCTGGGGGCCAGCCAGTACACCTACCTGGCCGCCCGGCTCCTGCCGCTGGTAGTTCTCCTTTTCCTTTCCTTCTATGCCCTCACCAGGGCCCAGGAGTTCAAGCGCCTGGTCGCCGGGGCCTTGCTCTGTGCCCTCACCTCCCTGGCCGTGTTCGCTCCCCTGGGAGCCTATTTCCTTCAACACCCGACCATGTTCGCTGGCAGGGCCGGCCAGGTGCTGGCGCAAGAGGCCAAGCCGGCGCCTTACGAGACACCTCCGGGGACCTGGGGCCAAAACCTGGCACGGACCGCCGGGATGTTCAGCTTCCGGGGCGATGAAAACCCCAGGCAGAACCTGCCCGGACGGCCAGTGTTCGACCCTGCCTCGGCCACGCTTTTCTACCTGGGACTGGCGGTCGCCCTATTCCGCTTCCGTCAGCCGGAGTACTTCTTGCTTTTGGCCTGGTTGGCGGTGATGCTCCTGCCCACCGGCCTCAGCGAATTCGCACCGCATTACCTGAGAGCCACCGGAGCGCTGCCGGCCGCCGCCATCTTCCCGGCTCTTCTTTTACTAGATAGAGAGCGGCCAGTCATCCCAACGGCGTGGCGGAAGACGGCCTGGGGGTTGGTGACCCTGGTACTCGTGGGTAGCGGCTGCCTGGCCTTCAGGGACTATTTCTCCGTTTGGGCAAAAGGTTCCTACCTTTTCCACAGCTTCGACGCGGGCCTGGTAGAAGTTGGGAGGTACCTGGGAACTCAACGGGACTCCCGGCACCTGTACGTTTCACCGGCCTACGGCGCTCATCCCACGGTCTTGTTCGCCTCCCGCTCTCGCCAGGCCTATGCCTCTTTTGACGGGAGGCAGGTCACGGTGCTGCCGCCGGCCAGCGCTCGTGCCACCTACGTCGTTTTCGTCGGCCAGGACCCGGACACCCTGCCGCGGTTGAGAGACGCTCTGGGCGAAGGCCAGATCGTCAACGATTTCCTGGATCCACAGGGCCAGGTATACGCCAGGGCCTACGCGCTGGAGCAGGTACAGGTGAGGCGTCCGCCGACGTTCATCGCGCCGGCAAACCTGGGCAACCAGATCGAGCTGGTGGGGTTTGATCTCCGGGTGCCTGGACCGGCCAAAGGCCCGGCCTGGGCCGATGGCCCAGGCGGCCGCCCCCGGATATTCCTCTCCGCCGGACAGGCCCTGGAGCTCTTGCTCTACTGGCGATCGCTGGCAGCCACCGACAACGCGTACACGGCCTTCGTTCACCTGCTGGGTTCGCTGGTTAATCCGGCCAGCGGCAACGCCCTGTGGGGCCAGCAGGATAAGCAGCCGGGAGGCGGGTCCTACCCCACCGCGGCGTGGAAGCCCGGCGAACTGATCCTGGATCGCTTTGCGGCACCTTGTCGGCCAGCGCTCCCCCTGGTGAATACCTGATCGAGGCCGGCATGTATCTCCTGGCCACTGGGGAGCGCCTGCCGGTATTGGACGAACATGGCACCAAGCGAGACGACCGCGTCGTCCTGGCCACCTTAGTGGTGCCTTAATTCCAATTAAGCATGAGGGAGGCATTCTTTGAGACTTTCTCAGGTCCTGGACCAGTTGCAGGGCGATCAGGGTTTCCAATCTTGTGTGACCGCGTGGCGGGTGCAGCCGGCGAAGGAGGGCGCCTACGCTGACTTCCCCGCGTGGCTGGAGCCGCGACTGGCGGCAGCCCTGAAGAAACGCGGCATCGAGAAGCTGTACTCCCATCAGGCCCAGGCCATCCAGGCGGTGGCCGACGGCAAGCACGTGGTGGTCGTCACGCCCACCGCCTCCGGCAAGACCCTCTGCTACAACCTGCCCGTGCTCGACACGGTGCTCAAGAAGCCCCAGGCCCGGGCGATGTACCTCTTCCCCACCAAGGCCTTGTCCCAGGACCAGTACGCTGAACTCCACGAACTCATCACCGCCCTCGGTGCGGACGTCAAGACCTACACCTACGACGGCGACACGCCCCAGAGCGCCCGCAAGCTCATCCGCAGCGCCGGGCACATCGTGGTCACCAACCCGGACATGCTTCACACCGGCATCCTGCCCCACCACACCAAATGGGTGCGGCTCTTCGAGAATCTGGAATACGTGGTCATCGACGAGGTCCACCACTATCGGGGCGTCTTCGGCAGCCACCTGGCCAACCTGATCCGCCGCCTTCGGCGCATCTGCCAGTTCTACGGCTCCCGCCCGCGCTTCGTCTGTTGCTCAGCCACCATCGCCAACCCGCAAGAGCTGGCCCAGAGACTCGTCGAGGAGCCGGTAGAGCTGGTGGACCAAAGCGGCGCCCCCTTGGGCGAGAAGCACCTCATCTTCTACAATCCGCCGGTGGTCAATAAGGAGCTGGGCATCCGGCGCAGCTCGGTGAGCGAGGCCTCGAACATCGCCGCCAATCTCGTGGCCAACGACGTACAAACCATCGTCTTTGCCCGCTCTCGCATCCTGACCGAGATCCTCCTGACCTACCTCAAGGAGGCGGCGACCAGGAGGTCCAAGCCCCAGGACTCCATCCGGGGCTACCGGGGTGGTTACCTGCCGTTGCAGCGCCGGGAGATCGAGAGGGGCTTGCGAGAGGGCACCGTGCGGGCCGTGGTGGCCACCAATGCCCTGGAGCTGGGCATCGATATTGGCCGGCTGGAGGCCTGCGTCATGGCTGGCTATCCCGGCACCATCGCCAGCACCTGGCAACAGGCCGGGCGGGCCGGCCGCCGCACTGACGTATCGGCGGCGATGTTAGTGGCGAGCTCGAGCCCACTGGACCAATTCATCGTCAACAACCCGGCATACTTCTTCGGCCAGTCCCCGGAACACGGCCTGATCAATCCCGACAACCTCTTGATCCTTACCAGTCACTTGAAGTGCGCGGCGTTCGAGCTGCCATTCAGAGACGACGAGACCTTTGGCGTGCCCACAACCCAGGAGATCTTGCGTTTCCTGGCCGATGCCGGCATCCTGCACCACGCCGGTGACGCGTGGCACTGGATGAGCGAGGCCTATCCCGCCGAGGACATCAGCCTGCGCACCGCTTCCACCGAGAACTTCGTGGTGATCGACACCACCCGGGGCTCCCGGGTCATCGGCGAGGTGGACCACTACAGCGCCCCCATGCTCATCCACCAGGATGCCATCTACATCCACGAAGGCCAACAATACCACGTGGACAAGCTGGATTGGGAGGAGAAGAAGGCCTACGCCCGGCAGGTGGACGTGGACTATTACACCGACGCCAACCTATCGGTGAACATCGGCGTGCTCGACGAGTTCGCCTCGGCCCCCGGGGGCCAGGGGAGGAAAAGCCACGGGGAGGTGAAGGTGACCTCCCTGGCCACGATTTACAAGAAGATCAAGTTGCACACCCACGAGAACGTGGGCTGGGGCCGCATCTACCTGCCTGAGCAGGAGATGCACACCACCGCTTACTGGCTGGCCTTCCCCGAGTCCATGGCCGGGAGGATGCAGAAGGAGGACTTGCAGGGTGGGCTGTTGGGGGTGGCGAACCTGCTGGTGAACGTGGCGCCGCTATACCTGATGTGCGATCCCAGGGACATCCGCGTGGTGCCCCAGGTGCGCTCCCCATTCACTGGCCAGAGCACGGTCTATCTTTATGACAACTACCCCGGCGGCATTGGCTTCAGCCAGAAGCTCTTTCAGATCCACGACCAGTTGGTGGAGACCGCCCTGAGCCTGACGCGACGCTGTCCGTGCCCTGCTGGCTGCCCCTCCTGCGTGGGGCCGGCCAACGAGGTGGGCGACCAGGGCAAGGCCGGGGCTATTAGCCTGCTTTCTTCAGTTGCTTGACCGGTTTGGTACTGGTTATGGGAGCAACTATCTTAGTAGAAACCCCAATCCTTTTGCGCAGTTGTGCGTTATAGTTAAACAGGAGAATCCTTTTCTTGCCGTGTCCCGCTCAAAGTGGAGGTGAGGGAACATGTCCAGAGGAAAGCGCCCCGAGAGCCTGTTGGCCCTGGCCTTGCTCCTGATCCTGGCGGTCTCCTTCCCGGCATGCGCCCCTGCTGATTTGGCCAGCCTGCCTCGCCCGGCCGCCGCCGCAGTCAACGCCCAAAGCCTTCCCCCAGGCCCGCCTCCCCCCGAGGCGGTGAAGGCCCTGCGAGAGGGGGAGCGTTATCTAAAGGCCCGGAAGTTTGATCCAGCGATCGAAGCCTTCCAGAGAGCCCTGGCCCTGTATCCCTCTTCACCTGAGGCCTACTGGGGCCTGGGCGCCGCCTACCTGGCCCTGCGGCAGTTCGACGAGGCCATCGACGTCCTCCGGCGGGGGATCCAGGTGGACCCCTCTCGGGTTGAGCTCCACCTTGCCCTGGGGCAGGCCTACACCAAGAAAGGCTTTGCCATTGACCCCCGTTGCGGCTCGCCCCATGCCGGCATTGGCGCCTCCCCTGGCACCAAGGACGACAAGGCGTTGAGGCAGCAGTGGATCAAGAAGTCCGACGACCTGTACGACCAGGCCATGGCCGCCTTTCAGTCAGCCCTGGGGTTGGACCCCCATAATGTCGCTGCCCACGACGGGCTACAGTACGCTTACTATCGCCAGGGCCATTACCAGGAAGGCGTGGCCTGGGCCCAGAGGGCGGTGGAGCTGAGCCCCAACGACGCCGGGCTGTACATCGGGTTGGGGAACAACTATCGTCACGTGGACCCTGGCCTGGCCCTCCAGGCCTATGACCGGGCCCTCCAGCTCAACCCCAAGAATACCTACGTGTACAAGCTCATCTGGGAGACCTACGCCGCGAACAAGGACTGGGACGGCGCCATCGCCCGGCTCAAACCGGTGGTGGAGGCCAACCCGAAGAACCTGGTGGCCACGATGTATCTGGGCGTGAGCTACGCCCGCCAGGGTGACCTGGATTCCGGGCTGCGGTACCTGGAGCAGGCGGTGGCCATAGATCCCAAGTGCGGCGAGGCCTACGGGTTCGCCGCGGCGATCTACAAGAAAAAGGGTGACCTGGCAAAGGCCGAGGACTACGCCCGGAGGGCAGAATGGTACAAGCCAAAGTGAGGCTGTCCCGGCGCCACTTTCTCCAGGGGGCGGCGGCCCTCGCCGGGTCCACGGTGGCAGGCAGCCTCCTGGCCGGGTGCGGCAGGATGGCCGGCGCGGAACGGCTTCTCACCCCTACCGCCCTGGGCCCTCAGGCGACACCCTCGCCCACCCCCAGGGTTCGTCCCAAAGAGGCCAAGTACTACGCCCAACTGGCCAATGGCCAGGTGCGCTGCCAGATCGCCGCCGGGGCCCGGGGCTTCTGCCAGACCCGGGAGAACCAAAAAGGAAGGCTCTATTCCCTGGTGTACGGGCGCCTGTGCATCGCCCGCCCTGTGCCTATCGAAAAGTCCGCCATCTTCCACATGCTACCGGGCACCCAGAGCTACTCTGTGGCCACCGCCGGCTGCAACCTGGCCTGCATGTACTGCCAGAACTATGCCGTGGCCCGGGCCAGGCCCGAGGAGGTGGAGGCCTGGGACATGCTGCCGGAGGAGGTGGCCGCCAAAGCCCTTCAGGGTAGATGTCCCTCGATCACCCTCACCTACTCTGAACCCACCATTGCCTTTGAGAACCTGCTGGAGGTGGCCGCGGCGGCCAGGGCCAGGGGGCTCCGCATCCTGGTGAAAACGGGCGGCTACATCAATGGGGAGCCCTTGAAGGAGCTGTGCGGTCATATCGACGCCATCAACGTCGACCTCAAAGGCTTCAGCGACCAGTTCTACCAGCAGGTCTGCCAGGGAGAGCTGAGACACGTCCTGGAAACCATCAAGGCCATCAAAGAGGACGGAAGGCCCTGGCTGGAGGTGGCCAACCTGGTGGTGCCCGGGTACAATGACAATGAGCCCATGATCAGGGCTCTTTGCGCCTGGTTCAAGGACAACCTGGGGGAGGAGGTGCCCCTCTTCTTCAGCCGCTTCGAGCCGGCCTATCGCCTCAAGGGCCTGCCCCCCACGCCCATCGAGACCCTGGAGAAAGCCCAGCAGATCGCTCGCGCCGCCGGGCTGCGCTTCGTCTACGTGGGGAACGTGCCCGGACATCAGGGACAGAACACCTACTGTCCCCGGTGCGGCAAGCTCCTGGTGGAGCGGGTGGGCTTTGAGGTCAAGCAGAACCGCGTCGCTGGCGGCAAGTGCCCCTACTGTGGGGAGGCCATCGTCGGCCGGTGGCAGGGGTGAGCAGGGCAACCGGGTCCATTGTCCCCTTCATAGCCCTCATCGGTTTTACCAGCATTATCGGCCAGGTGGTCCTCCTGCGAGAGCTCATGGTGGTCTTCTATGGAAATGAGCTCTCGGTGGCGGCCATGCTGGCGGCCTGGCTTCTCTGGGTGGCAACGGGGAGTTCGCTTTTTCCCCGCTTGGTCGGCGCTTCTTTACTAGTAAAGAAACGGGGGGCGGGGGATTTCTTTACTAGT
>DYIS01000082.1 GCA_020723545.1 Ktedonobacter racemifer | reverse complement strand
TTTGACCTAAGTGAGGTTGTAGTACTAATTCCCTGGTACAAACTTGACCTGGCAATCGTCCTGAGAGGTGGTCATCCTGCGCTAGCCACAACCGGGCAAATGTGCTAAACTAGGGGTCAGAGCATTCACCTCCGTGGCCGATGGCGGATGGCGGACCGCCATCTGCTATCAGCCATCAGCGAACTACTCCACCAGGAGCTGAGATGATCAAGGAGACCACCGACAAGGTCAAGGCCAACATCGAGAAGGTCATCGTGGGGAAGGGCGAGGTGGTGGAACTGGCCCTGGTGGCCCTTCTGTGCGAAGGCCACCTGCTCATCGAGGACGTGCCGGGCATCGGCAAGACCACCCTGGCCAAAGCCATCGCCCGGTCCCTGGGGTGCACCTTTCGCCGCATCCAGTTCACCCCGGACCTTTTGCCCTCTGACGTGACCGGCATATCCTTCTTCAATCAGAAGACCCAGGAGTTCGAGTTCCGCCCCGGGCCCGTTATGTCCCAGGTGGTCCTGGCCGACGAGATCAACCGGGCCACCCCTCGCACCCAGTCCGCGCTCCTGGAGGCCATGCAGGAGCGCCAGGTCACCGTGGATGGCGAGACCATGCCCCTGCCCCGACCTTTCCTGGTCCTGGCCACCCAGAATCCCATTGAGCTGGAGGGGACCTTCCCGCTGCCCGAGGCCCAGATCGACCGCTTTCTGTTGAAGATCAAGCTGGGCTATCCTGGAGAAACCGAAGAGGAGGAGATCATCCAGCGCTTCGAGCAGACGGATCCTCTGGCCAGCCTGGAGCCGGTGGTGGCCTCCAGTGAGCTGGCCTGGATGCAGTCCCAGGTCCGCAAGGTCCGGGTGGAGGAGTCGGTGCGGCAATACGTGGTGCAGATGGTCCGGGCCACCCGTTCCCACGAGGCCATCGAACTGGGGGCCAGCCCCCGGGGCAGCCTGGCACTCTACCACGCCTCCCAGGCCCTGGCAGCCCTGCGTGGGCGCGACTACGTGATCCCTGATGACGCCAAGTACCTGGCTCCCTTCGCCCTGGTCCACCGTCTGATCCTCAACCCCCAGTCCCGGCTCCGGGGCCGCTCCCGGGAACAGATCCTGGCCGAGGTGTTGTCCAGCGTCCCGGTGCCGGTGGAGGAGGAGTTTTTTCACTAGCAAAGAACTTGAGGCGAAGCTGCGCTAGATGTTCAGGAGACACTGGTTCTTTCCTGGCCTTATCATCCTCCTGGCCGGCCTGCTCTTGAGGGAATCTCCCCTGGTGCTCCTGGCTACCCTGGTTCTGGTATCCCTGAGCCTGGCCGGGCTCTGGAACCGCTACGCTCTGGTGGGGGTACAGTATCAAAGGCAATTCGCCGAGACCCGGGTCTTTCCCGGCGAGACCATTGATCTGACCGTCCGCGTGCTGAACCGCAAGCCCATCCCCCTGCCCTGGCTGGAGCTTATGGACACCGTGCCGTTGAAGCTGCCTCCCCTGAAGGGCCAATACGCCATATCGTCGGTCCCTACCCTGGGCTACCTTTCCCACCTGGTTGATCTACGCTGGTACGAGCGGGTTAGCTGGCACTACCGGCTTATGGCCAAAGAGCGCGGCTACTACACCTTCGGCCCCCTGACCCTGCGTTCCGGCGACGTCTTTGGCTTCTTCGAGACCGAATCCCGATGGGAACAAAATGACCACCTCATCGTTTACCCCCGCCTGGTCCCACTGGAGAAACTGGGGCTGCCTTCCAAACAGCCCTTTGGGGAGACCAGGTCACCCCAGCGCATCTTCGAGGACCCCAGCCGCACCATTGGGATCAGAGACTATCAACGCGAGGACGCCTTCAAGCGCATCCATTGGAAGGCCACGGCCCGCCGGCAAGCGCTCCAGGTCCGGGTGTACGAGCCAACCTCCATCCTGCACCTGGTGATCTGCCTGAACATTGCCACCATGCGGGAATACTGGCAGGGCGTGGACCCCGTTCTCCTGGAGGGCACCATCTCCGTGGCCGCCTCCCTGGCCGACTACGGCCTGCTGGAGCGCTACAGCGTGGGCCTCCTGGCCAACGGCAGCCTGCCGGAATCCGACCAGCCCATCCGGGTCCTGCCCGGGCGCAGCCCCGGGCAGTTGACCGCCATCCTGGAGGCCCTGGCCAAGATCACGCCTTTTCCCATCGCCGACATGGGCTCCTTCCTGGACTCAGAGGTGAGCCGGCTGCCCTGGGGGGCCACCCTGGTGGTGGTCAACGGCGTGGCCGACGAAGGCCTCCTGGCCACCCTGGTGCACCTGCGGGAGGCCGGGCGCCAGGTGGTGCTGGTAAGCGTCGGCGGTGGCGCGTTCCCGCCCGGTGCCTTGAGGAACATCGTGCACTACAACCTCAAATGTCCAGACTAGACTGGCACCAGGAATCCCTATACGTGCTCTTGGCCGGCATGGAGGCCATCTGGCTATCCGCCCTCCTGGGATTGGTCTCCCGTCCAGACCCGGGCCTGAGGCTGGTGCGCTCGCCCTGGGCACTCTTGGCGGTGACCCTCTCCGCCCTCTGGCTCTCACGTCTGGTGAACCGGCTGCGATTGGACCTGACCCGGAGCCGCCTCCTGATCCTCTACCTGGCCGGTCTCACCGTGCTTCTCATGCTGAAGGCCGGCGTGTACGGTGGCTACCCCTGGTGGAACCTGGACTGGCTGGGCCAGGCCTTCGCCGATGCCGGCAATCCCTTCGCCTGGCCGGAGGCCTACGCCCTCGTCGTGTCCGCCGGGCTCTACCTGTGGTGGCGGGGGCTGCGCCTGAGCCGGGAAAGGCCCTCTCCCGGCACGGTCTATTTTCGATTTCAGGTGGGACTGGCTGCACTGGTGGTGGCCTGCCTTTCCCCCGTTTTCTACCGCTCCCTGGCCCGGCCAACGGTGGGGTTGATCTTCGGTTTTTTCTCCCTTAGCCTTCTGGCCGTGGCCGCAGCGCGGCTCCAGGCCATCGCCCGAGGGGCGAAACCCTTCCGGGGATGGCATTGGCTGGGCATCCTGGTGGCGTTCACCCTCCTGGTGCTCTTCTCCAGCGCACTATTGGCCTCCCTGGGCCTGGGAGAGGTGGTGAGCTGGCTCTGGGCCGGCCTGGGTCTGGCCGGACACTACCTGGGCCGGGTGCTCTTTTTGTTGCTCGTCCCCTTGGGCCTCCTGGCCGAGCTTCTGGTCTACATTCTCCGGCACCTCCGTTCTCGTTTCATGGCCGAGGCCCTGCCAACCCCGCCGCCACAACTCCAGGAGAGAGCCCAGGAGACCCTGCCCCCGGTGGCCGAAAACACCCTGCTGGTCCACGCCCTGAGTTGGATCCTCTTTGCCCTCCTGGCCGCCCTCGTCCTGGGCCTCCTGGCCCGATCTTTCCGGCGGTTCAGGAGGCGGCCGGTGGAAGAGACAGAGGAGATAAGGGAGTCTCTGGGCGGCATGTCGCTCCTCTTCGCCGACCTGGCCGCCTGGTGGGGCAGGCTCCTGGGCCGACTCAGGGACAAGAGGCGCCAGGTCGCCGTACCCAGGGCACTCTACCCTAAGCCTGGCACCGCTGAATATCGCCTGGCGCTCTCCATCCGCGAGATTTATGTCAAGCTCCTGGCTCTAGGCGCGGCGCGGGGGCTGCCCAGGCAGCTTCCCCAGACGCCCTTCGAATACGCGCAAATGATATCAGGGGCCTTGCCCGATAGTTCCGCGGAAATCGGGTTGATCACCGAGGCCTACGTCAGGGTGCGGTACGGGGCCTCCCCCGTGAACGATAGCCAGGAGGCGGCGGTGCGCCAGGCCTGGGAGCGCCTCCGGTACCAGGCCGCTCTTTACCAGTCAAGAGTCTTGCGCTTGACCGGTACTTAAGCTATAATGGCACGAGTTTTTGACATCCAGTGAGCATCCCACCGGGAGTACTCTGATGATCGATATAAGGAACATGGCCGAGCTGGTGACCGACAACGTGGAGAAGGTCATCGTCGGCAAGCACGAGGAGGTCACCCTGGCTCTCATCTCGCTTCTCTGCCGGGGCCACGCCCTCATTGAGGACGTCCCCGGCGTGGGCAAGACCATGTTGGCCAAGGCCCTGGCCCGCTCCATCGGCTGCACCTTCAAGCGCATCCAGTTCACCCCGGACCTTCTCCCCTCCGACGTCACCGGCACCTCTATCTTCAACCAGAAGACCCAGGAGTTCGAGTTCCGCCCGGGCCCAGTGCTGGCCCAGATTGTCCTGGCCGATGAGATCAACCGCGCCACGCCCAAGACCCAGTCGGCCCTCCTGGAGTGCATGGAGGAACGCCAACTGACCGTGGATGGCATCACCCACCTCATGCCCAATCCGTTCCTGGTCCTGGCCACCCAGAACCCCATCGAATACGAGGGCACCTTTCCCCTGCCGGAGGCCCAGCTCGATCGCTTTCTCATGCGTATTACCCTGGGCTACCCCGGCAAATCCAGCGAGATCACCATCATGGATCAGCAACAGTTCTCGCACCCCATCCAGACCTTGAGCCAGGCGGTGAGCGTAGAGGACCTCCTGACCATGCAGGTGGCCATCAAACAGGTGCATGTGAGCCCTCCGGTTAAAGAGTACATCGTGACGGTGGTGGAGACCACCCGGAACCACGAGGAGATATACCTGGGTGCCAGCCCCCGGGGCTCCCTGGGCTTGTATCGCACCGGCCAGGCCCGGGCTGCTTTGGAGGGCCGCGACTATGTGCTCCCCGATGACATCAAGGCCCTGGCCCTGCCGGTCCTGGCCCACCGGATCATCGTGAGCCCCGCTGCCCGACTTAAGAACGTGAGCTCCCGGGCGATACTGGCCGAGATCCTGGACCAGGCGCCCGCGCCCGGTGCTGGGACCACGAGAATCGCCGGGCGCCCGGCCCGAGGCGGTTCCTAGACTCACAAACAAGGAGTTCTTGCTCATGACCGATAAGCCAATGAGGGTCCTTTTCCTCATCGCCGAGGCCGTGCCCTTCGCCAAGACCGGGGGGCTGGCCGACGTGGGCGGCGCCCTGCCCAAGGCGCTCCACGAGCTAGGCCTGGACGTGCGCATCGCCATTCCCAAATACGGGCGCATCGACGATGGCCGTTTTGGCCTGGCCAAACTCCTGGATTTCTACCCTGTGCCCGTGGACACCCATTGCGAGATGGCCTCGGTGAAAGAATCGTCCATCGGCTCCGGTGTCCCGGTGTACCTGGTGGACAGCGACAAGTACTTCAACCGCGAGGGTATCTATGGCTATCCAGACGACGGAGAGCGTTTCGTCTTCTTCGCCCGGGCTGCCCTGGAGATGCTGAAGCTCCTGGGCTGGCAGCCCGACGTGATCCACTGCCACGACTGGCACACCGGCATCGTCCCCAACTGGCTGGAGACCATTTATCGACAGGACCCCTTTTGGGACCAGACCGCCTCGGTGTTTACCATCCATAACCTGCAATACCAGGGGGTCTTCGGCCGCCGCATCCTGGAGGTGGCCGGCATTGACGAATACGGCTTCCTGGTCCACCCCGCAATGGCCGACCTGGACCACGTAGTGGACCTGATGGCGCGCGGCATCCGGTTCGCCGACGTGGTCAACACTGTGAGCGAACGCTACGCCCAGGAGATAATGACGCCGGAGTATGGGGAGAAGCTGGATCCCCTCCTCCGTGATCGCCAGGATCGGGTCTTCGGGGTCCTGAACGGCATCGACGTGGAGCTCATGAACCCCGCCACTGACAGCTACATTGCCGCCAACTTCTCGGTTGACTCCCTGGGCCGGCGCGTGGAAAACAAGCTGGCCTTGCAAAAAGAGGCCCACCTGAACGAAGACCCCGGTGTCCCCCTGATTGGCATAATCTCCCGACTGGTCGACCAGAAGGGATTTGACATCCTGGGCGAGGTCATGGACCACTTGATGGTTCTGGGGGTGCAGTTCGTCCTCCTGGGCACCGGCGACCCCCACTACCACCAGATGTTCACCAAGGTCTCCCGGGACTACCCCGGCCGGTGCGCGATTTTTTTGACGTTCAGCGCCGCCCTGGCCCAGAAGATCTACGCCGGGAGCGACATGTTCCTGATGCCGTCTCGCTTTGAGCCTTGTGGCCTGGGACAGATGATCGCCATGCGCTACGGCAGCGTCCCCATCGTCCGGGCCACCGGAGGGCTCGCGGACACCGTGACCGACTGGGACCCCCGGGCCGGCCAGGGCAACGGTTTCTCGTTTCAGCTCTACGACCGCTGGGCCCTCTTCACCGCCGTGGTCCGGGCCCTGGAGACCTACAAGTACCCGAAGGTCTGGGCGGAGCTTCAGTTGAGGGGCATGAAGGCCGATTTCTCGTGGAACGCCTCGGCCTGCCGCTACATCGAGCTCTACCAGAAAGCCCGAGAGTTTCACGCCCATGAACATTCAACCATCCATCTCTGAGCTCCCTCATCTGGTGGAGGCCCTGCCCCCAGAGGACAGAGCCGTCTTCCGGCGCCTTTTTCACGTCAGCACCACCGTGGGGACAGTGCACCCACCTCAGAGCATGGACGCCTGGATCACCAGGCTCTTCGGCTCGGTGGAGGCGGTACGCCAGCAGAAGATCATCAAGGTCACCAACCTGGTCACCTTCGAGGGAGCGCTCTTCAATGAGCTCCGGGCCCGGCGCCCCATGGAGGCCAAAGGCGCCGGCGACCTCAAAAAGACGATCATGGAGAACGTGGGCGACCCCTTCTGCAAACCCCTGGAGGGAACCCCCGAGGACTCCTTTGGCCGGGTTAAGGGCCAGCATAGCATCACCGCCAGCAACATCGCCAAATACGACGGCTTCCACGGCGTGGTGGTCTTCAACGAGCACGATCCCCTGTCCTTCACCCGCGAAGGCGTGGCCGACTACCTGGAGACCGCCCTGGCCTGGGGCCAGCAGGCCCAAGACGCCGACCCCCGGGCCTGCTACTTTTTCTTCATGTGGAACTGCCTGTGGAAGAGCGGCGCCTCCATCCTGCACGGGCATGCCCAGATGACCATGACTGCGGACATGCACTACGCCAAGGTGGAGCACCTGCGGCGGGTAGCCCTGGACTACCGGAGCCAGTACGATGCGGACTACTTCGATGACCTGTACCGGGCCCACGCCGCCCTGGGGCTGGGGTTCCAATCGGGCTCGGTGCGCTACCTGGCCCACCTGACGCCCATCAAAGAGAAAGAGCTCCTGGTGGTGAGCCCGGGCTGGAATGCGGCGTTGAAGGAGGCGATCTACAACGTCCTCTCTTGCCTCACCGGGCGGCTGGGGGTCCAGAGCTTCAACCTGGCAGTATATATGCCACCCCTGGCAACGGTTCAGGAGGACTGGGAGGGCTTCCCGATCTTCGTGCGGGCGGTGGACCGGGGCGACCCCAACAACAAGACCGCCGACATGGGAGCAATGGAGCTCTACGCGGCCAGCGTCATCGCCGGCGACCCCTTCGCCGTGGCCCGCGCCCTTCGGGAACACCTGGGGATGGCCGGTTGAGGAGCTGAGCTCATGGAGCCGGGACAGGTCAAAGTGGACGTGGTCATTCCGGTGTACAACGAGGGGCGGGTGCTGGAGAGAAGCGTCTCGGCCCTGCGAGACTACCTGGGCGCCAACTGTCCCTATCGCTGGCGCATCGTGGTGGCCGACAATGCCTCCGTGGACAACACCGGGGAGGTGGCCCAGAGGCTGGTCCAGCGCTATCCCGACGTGGCCTATGTCCACCTGAACCAGAAAGGCCGGGGCCGGGCCCTGCGGAAGGCCTGGCTGGAGAGCGACGCCGACATCCTGAGCTACATGGACGTGGATCTCTCCACCAATCTGAACGCCTTCATGCCCATGGTAGAGGCCCTGGTGAGTGGCGGATACCACGCGGGCATTGGCTCCCGGCTGATGAAGGGGGCCCGGGTCACCCGCCAGCTTAAGCGGGAGTTCATCTCCCGCGCCTACAATCTCCTGATCAAGCTCCTCTTCTGGAACCGCTTCTCTGACGCCCAGTGCGGCTTCAAGGCCCTTCGTCGGGAGGTGGCCCGGGACCTCGTGCCCCTCATCGAGGACCAGGCCTGGTTCTTCGACAGCGAGCTATTGCTCCTGGCCGAGCACCGGGGCTACAAGATCAAAGAGGTGCCGGTGGAATGGATCGAGGACCTGGACAGTCGTGTGAAGATCGTCCGGACCGCCTGGGAGGACATCAAGGGTCTCTTGCGGGTGCGCTGGAGGTTCCTAAGGGACGGCTAGACCCGCCGCCCTCTTTCACTTCCCCTCCACCGTCACTGTGGCCAGCAATATCATCGTATCCAGGGCCCGGCCCGGCTCCCCCTCCACCGTGACTGGTAACCTCTGGCCAGAGGCAGCTTCGTACATGGCAACCACCAGACGGTATTCGCCCGGGGGCGTCTGGCCCTTCACCGCCACCTGGTAGTCGTCCAGCAGCACCTCGCCCCGAACCCACCCGGTGGTGGGCCAGGCGCCGTCCCCGGGCACGCTGTCCCGCTGGCCCCAGATGTGGTTGTCCTTGTCTAGCAACTGCACGGTGACCTTGTGGGGCTGTTTCGTCGCCCCCCGGGCCTGCCACTGCAGCCGGAGATTCAGGGTATCGCCTGGCCGCGCCGAGGTCTTGTCCAGGCTGAACCCCTGGAGCGCTACCTCATCTCCCAGCCTGGCATCCAGAGGGAACGGCATTTTCCTGAGCTCGTACGAGTGCTCCCGACCGGCGACGACGATCTTCCCCAGGTCCACCATGTCGCCACCCGAACCGACAAGCCTCATCACCGGTAGTCGGCGCTGACCCTTGTTGTCGTACAGGCTAGCCACCAGCCGATACTGGCCCTCCGGCGCATCGCCGGCGATCACCAGGCTATACTGGCCTTTCACCACCTCACCCTTCTCCCATTTACTGGTGGGGTAATCGCCCCTGGTGGGGGGCACGTCCGCCGCCGCCCAGGGTTTGCCGCTGGAGTCCAGGACCTGCACGAAGGCGGTGTAGTCCGCCGCGCTCTCCTGCCTGGCCTGCCAGAACACCGTCAGGCTCACCGTCTCCCCGGGCTGATAGCGCCTCTTGCCCAGATCGTAGCCCAGGAGAGTGAAGCGGTCTCCCAGGTTCGCCCCGGACCGATGCGACGTGGCTATCTCCCCTGGTCGCGGCGGGGAGGCAGCGCTTCGTAGCTCCACCGTCCCCAGCTCCAATTCCGTACCCTGGGCTCTCCCCTGCTGGTCCAGGGCCTCCAACCTGGGCCCGTCGGGGGCGGGGTACCAACCGGCCTTCAGGTGATAGTGCCCCGGGGGCGTGCCCGGAGGAATAGACAGGCGCCGGTAATCGGGCACGACCTCCCCGGGCCGCCACCGGACCGGCGGGTACAGGGTCCCACCGGGCACATCGTCCCACTGGGCCCAGACCGTCCCCTGGTCGTCGGCCAGGGCGACGAAGGCCCGGTACTCCCGCGCGAGCTGAGCCTGGGCTCGCCAGTACAGCGTTAGATAGATGGGAGCATCTACCGGTGTGGGCCCGCCCGCCAGCTCGAACCCGACGAGGCTCACCAGATTGCCCAGGTTAGCTTCTTTACTAGTAAACAAGGGCGG
>DYIS01000081.1:707-9572 GCA_020723545.1 Ktedonobacter racemifer | reverse complement strand
TACATTACCGCACCGCGGGCGGCGGATGAGGTGCTGGAGTGGGCCTGAAGGTCGGTTGGCACGCCTTTGCGAGGAGGGAAAGGGTGGAAAGGCCAGAGTATCTGGAGACAACGGTTGACAAGTTCGTGTTCCGGGTGATGGCGGACCGTTATTACCATGAAAGCGACACCTGGGCGATGGACGAAAACGGCACCGTCAGGGTGGGCGGGAGCGATTTCCTGCAAAAGAAGAACGGCGACGTGGCCTTCGTGGAGCCCAGGGCGACAGGAACGCGAGTGGCCCAGGGCGAGGAGTTCGGCCAGATCGAAACCATCAAGGCCCTGGTGTCCCTGGTCTCCCCGGTTACGGGGGAGATCATCGAGGTGAATGGCGAGTTGGGGGCCAGGCCCGAGCTGGTGGACGAGGACCCGTACGGGGAGGGCTGGATCGTCCGCATCAAGGCGGAGGACTTCGCTCGGGACCGTGAAAGGCTCCTGGAGCCGGGGGGCTATTTCGTTCTAATGCAGGAAAAGATCAAAGAGGAGCTGGGCAAGAAGAAATGAGCGCTCATGACAAGGCGATCGTCATCCCCTGCAGCGGCATAGGAAAGGTCTTCGGCAGTGTGGGCCGGGAGGCCACCTACATCGTGGTGGATGAACTGCGGCCGGGAACGGCGGAAACGCTCTGCCTATCCCTGCTGGTTATGGGCGACCAGGAAACGGTGGAACGCCTCCGGGGCGTGCCCTGCATCGCCGCGGACGGCTGCCCCAAGGCCTGTGCCCAGAAAAACATCGAGCTGGCCGGCGGCATGAGCGCGGCCAGCCTGCGGGTCGTCGATACCTACAAGGCCCACCGGGAGCTGAAACCAGAGGGCGTGACCGTACTTGACGAAAGCGGGCGAAAGCTTGCGCGCTTCTTGTCCCAGGAGATCGCTTCCGCGGTGGACAGGGTGGTGGCGGGGAGGTGAGGGGGAAATGCCGGACATTCCGAGAAAAAAGGTTGGCATCGTTTCCTGTAGCGGCGAGGAGATACCCGAGGGCACCATCTCCCGGATAGCCACCCGCCTGGTGCTGGAGAAGCTGCGGCCGGAGGACACGGTCACCATCTGCCTCCCCCTGTTCCTGGCAGGAGGACAGGAGGAGAGGGCCTTTGCCCGCTCCTATCCCACCATCGCCGTGGACGGCTGTCCCAAGCTCTGCGCCAAGCACGGCACTGAGCGCCATTCGGGCCAAGTAACCGACGTCATAGTCGTGAGCGAGCTCTTGAACGGCCAGGAAATCAAGCCGGGTTGGCGGCGCAGCCTGGATGGCCAGGGGATGCGCCTGGCCGAGCAGGTAGCGGAGGCGATCGCGGGCAGGGTAGATAGCATACTGAAGGCGACCCATAAAGAGGTCGAGCCTGACCTCATCCCGGTGACCATCCAGGATAAAGCGCCCCTCTCCAGGCCAGCGCAGGAGCAAACCTGCGCCTGCACGGCCCAGGGGCTACCGGTGATGAGGATCGACGTGGGTGGCGTAAGTGTGGGGCTGGCGGGGCTGACGGCCATCCTGGAACAGGCCTACGCCCTGGGCAAAAAGCCCGACCAGGTGACCAAGACCCAGCTCTTGGAGACGGTGAAGGTCTACAATTATATTCCGGCCGGGACTGAGGCGGAGTACGCGGAGGCCCTGCTGCGGGAATATGCGGCCCTCTGCCGCCGGAAGGAGAGGTAGATGACGAGCTACAAGTCCAGGGCGGTGTGGAAGGGTGAGCAACGGGTGATCCTGAGGCCACGGATCGTGGTCCGTGGTTCCGATGCCAGGAGGGTGGAGCGGGCACTCAGGTCGGCCCAGAAATACAGCTTGGTGGCGCAATCCATCAGGAGCGAGGTCAGAATCGAGCCGGAGATCACGATTCAGAAGAGTTGAGGAGGTTCGGGCATGAATATCAAGGTATTGGGGCCGGGCTGCATGAACTGTGTGAAAGTGGAATCCACGGTGCGCGAGGTCGTCGGCGAACTCTCCATCCCGGCTGACGTGGAGAAAGTCACCGATTTCAACCGGTGGGCCAAGTACCGGATTCTGGGCACCCCTGGCCTGGTCATCAACGATAAAGTGGTGTGCGCCGCCCGAATACCGTCCAAGGCCGAGGTGACTACCTGGATCATCGATGCCCTGGAACAGGAGGAGAGAGAGGCCCGAGCCGCCTGAACCGGAGGTGGAAGCCTGAGCTGCTATATGGTACAATGACGGTCGTCAGTGAATCGGATGCAGAAAAGTCGTGCCTGGCTCAGTTCCTGGTTGCTCGTCGGCGCCATTGGCCTCGCCGTCTCGGGATGCGGAGAAGGCCTCCACTATAAGGCCCTGCGCCTATCTGACGTGGAGGAGATAGCACCCTCCAACGCTCCAGCCCCTGGGGAACACCCGCTGCGGGTCGCGGTGGGGTCGGTCATCTCCCCCAAGGGCACAGCCGGCAGCTACCGCGGCCTGGTGGCCTACCTGGGCAAGAAGATCGGTCGCCCGGCCGAGTTGATCCAACGCCAGACCTATGCCGAGACCAACGACCTGGTCAGGCGGGGAGACGTGGACATCGCCCTGGTGTGCAGCGGGGCCTACGTGGCCGGGCAACGGGACTTCGGCATGGAACTCCTGGCTGCCCCTCAGATGAACGGTGAGGTCGTCTACTACTCCTACCTCGTAGTGCCTGGCAACAGCTCTGTCCAAACGCTACCCCAGCTCCGGGGCAAGGTCTTCGCTTTCACCGACCCCCTTTCCAATTCCGGCAGGCTGTCCCCGGCCTATCTTCTGTGGCAGATGGGCGAGCGGCCGGACACCTTTTTCCAGAAGACCATATACACCTATTCTCACGATAATAGCCTCAAGGCAGTGGCCGACGGGCTGGTGGACGGCGCCGCGGTGGACAGCCTGGTGTACGATGCCATTCTGACCCGGGAGCCCCGCTACGCCGAGCGCGTGCGCATCATCTACCGCTCACCGCCCTATGGCATGCCGCCGGTGGTGGTACCACCGGGCCTGGACCCAACCCTGAAGGTCCAACTGCGAGACGCCCTCTTAAACATGCATCAGGACAAGGAGGGCCAGGCCATCTTGGCGGAGCTAGCGATAGACCGCTTTGTGCCCATTGAGGACAGGGCCTATGCCTCGATCCGCGACATGATATCTGCGGTAGGACAGCAGAAATGGCCATGAAGCCTCTAGCGGAAATGGCCACCCGGCTCTGGTCCGTCGTCGGGGCGGTCAGCGTGCGCACCAAGATCATGGGGATAGTCCTGGGGCTGGTAGTACTCCTTGGGCTGGGGGTCACTCTCCGGGTGCGCCTGACTCTGGAGGGTACTCTAAGACAACAATTGGAGATGAGGGGCATTTCCATCGCCCGGGACCTGGCCGCCCGCAGCACCGACCTGATCCTCACTAACAACACCTTTGCCCTGCACAGCCTGGTACGGGATACGGTGGAGAACAACGAAGACCTGCGCTATGCCTTCGTGGTGGACGACAGGGGGCAGGTGATCGCCCACTCCTTCGACCGGGGCATCCCTAGGGGCCTCCGAGAGGCCAATCCGGTTGACGAGGGCGAACGATACCGCCTCCAGGTGCTGAAGACCGAGGAAGGGCTGGTGTGGGACTTCGCCGTTCCAGTATTCGGTGGTGAGGCCGGGGTGGCCCGGGTGGGCCTCTCTGAAAAGCATCTCCAGGCAGCGGTGGCATCCACCTCGCGCCAGCTACTGTTGGCCACCGCCCTGGCTTCACTGGTAGGCATCGCCGCCGGGTATCTCTTGACGTGGGTGCTGACTCGACCGGTTCTGAGCCTGGTGAGGGTGACCCAGGCCATCGCCCGCGGCGACCTGAGCCAGCGGGCACAGGTGTGGGCCGACGACGAGATAGGGCGCCTGGGCGCTGCCTTCAATGCCATGGTGCTCGAACTCGGGAAGGCCAGGGCCGAGACCGAGGAGTTCAATCGGGCCCTCTTGCGCCGCAACCGCGAGCTGGCCGCCCTGAACGCAGTGGCCCTGGCGGCCAGCGACCCCCTGGACATTTCTTCGCTGCTGGAGCGGGCCCTGCAGGGACTGCTGTCCACCCTGGGGCTCCCGGCCGGGTGGGTGTGCCTCCTGGGACAGGAGGGCGTTCCGCCAGGGAATGTCATCCAGGTGGGGCTGGCCGAGGCACCCCGCCACGAGACACCCCCGGGGGAACCCCCGAGTTGTCCCTGCGCTGAGGTACTTCAGGCGGGGCGCTCTTTGGTCATCTCTCTGACCGGTAGTCCAGGCCCGGCGCGGCCTCCTCGTCTGGCGGGGGGGAGGGAGGCAGTCGCCCAGGCCGCGGTGCCTCTGGTAGCCCGATCCAGGATCCTGGGTGTGCTCAGCGTTTATGCCGCAAAGTCGGAAAGCCTGGATGGGGAGGAATTGACCCTCTTGGAGGCCATCGGCCGGGAATTAGGGGTAGCAGTGGAGAACGCCCGCCTCTGGGAGGAGCTGAGACACAAGGAGGCGCTGCGGGGACAGCTTCTGGACAAGGTCATCGTGGCCCAGGAGGAGGAACGAAAGCGCGTCGCCCGGGAACTGCACGACGACACGGGACAGGCCATTTCATCCCTGATGATCGGCCTCAAGGTCGCATCAGAGACCAGCACGGCTGAGGAGATGCGGGGAAGGCTGGGCGAACTCCGGGGCATCGCCGCCCAAACCCTGGCCGGCGTCAGGGACCTGGCCCGGGAGCTACGCCCGAGCCTGTTGGACGACCTGGGGTTGACCGCGGCCCTGGAGCGTTACCTGTTGGCCTACCGGGCCCGATTCGGCCTGGAGGTAGATTTACAGGTCACCGGCTTCGCCGACAGCGAGCGCCTGCCACCCCAGGCGGAGATCACGCTGTACCGTATCATCCAGGAGGCCCTGACCAACGTGGCCAAGCACGCCCAGGCCGGGAATGTCAGCGTAGTGGTGGAGCGACGGGCGCATTCGGTCATTGCCCTGGTGGAGGACGACGGCCTCGGCTTCGATGTGCATCAGGTCTTGAGCTCGCCGATTGAGGAGAGAAAGCTTGGCCTCTATGGCATGCAGGAGCGGGCCTCGTTGTTGGGCGGAAGGCTTGTACTGGAGTCCGGCCCGGGCCGTGGGACCACGGTGCAGGTGGAGATCCCATTGGAGGGGTGAACAGGGGAAATGAGGCCATGAGCAAGATACGGATACTCTTAGCCGATGACCACGCCGTGTTGCGGGCGGGCCTGAAGTTGCTCATCAACGGCCAGCCAGACATGGAGGTGGCCGGGGAGGCCACCACCGGCCATGAGACCCTGGTCGCGGCCCGGGAGTTGGTGCTGGATCTGGTACTTCTGGACATCTCCATGCCGGGCATGAGCGGCCTGGAGGCGCTCCGGCAAATGAAGAGGGAGCAGCCGGAACTGGTGGTCCTGGTCCTGACCATGCATGAAGACGTTGACTATCTCCGGCAGGCCCTGGGCGCCGGAGCGGCCGGGTACGTCCCCAAAAGTGCCGCGGACGTGGAGCTTCTCTCCGCCCTGAGGGCAGTGGTCCGAGGCGGCGTGTACATCCATCCCAGCCACACCAAGACCCTTCTGGAGGAAATGCTGTCTCAAGGAAAAACGGTCAGGGGCGGGCCTGGTGACCCTCTCGATGCCCTTAGCGACCGAGAGCGTGAGGTACTACGCCTGGTAGCTTTGGGCCACACCAATGCCCAGATCGCGGAGCAGCTTTGCCTTTCCGTGAAGACCGTGGAGAGCTATCGGGCCCGCATGATGGAGAAGCTGGGACTGAGAAGCCGGGCCGCCCTGGTGCGCTATGCCCTGGAACGGGGGCTGGTGAGCTAGAGGCCTGGCCCGGCCCAGCGTGTGGTCGATCGACCCCTTACATCCGGTTGAGGGTGTAAGGGGTATTTAATTGCGCCCTTTCCAGGGTTTTTCCTGGCAGCGCCACCTGAAACACAAGGGCTTTCCCCGCTAGACACAAAAATCACAAAGGTTATAATTAAAAGGTGGCCTGCATTCCAAACCTCACAAGGAGGTATCCCCTATGGCTGATCCCCAAGACGTCTTGCTACGCATGCAAGAGGACCTGAAACGGGCCCGGCAAAAGCCGGTCAAGGAGCGACGCTGGATCATGGTCATTGACCTCAGAAAGTGCGTGGGCTGTTCGGCCTGCACCATCGCCTGCGTTGCCGAAAACAAGCTCCCGCCCGGCGTTGTCTACCGCCCCGTCCTTGACGAGGAGTTCGGCAACTACCCCAACGTCACCCGCCGCTTCATCCCTCGCCCCTGTATGCAATGCGACCGCCCCCCTTGTACGCCAGTCTGCCCGGTCTACGCCACTTACAAGAACGCGGAGGGGGTGGTGGTGGTAGACTATGAGCAGTGCATTGGCTGCCGTTACTGCATCACGGCTTGCCCTTACGCCGCCCGCACCTTTGATTTCGGCGGCTTTTACGCCCGGGGAACGGCGGAGAAGGCCGGGTTGATCTTGGGACAGAGCAAGGCTGCCGTCTACGAGCAAGCGGCTAACTTTGAGTATAGTGTCCAGTGGGCACGCCGGGGCGAAGAGTCACCGGTGGGCAATGTCCGCAAGTGCCATTTCTGCCTGCACCGGGTACAGGGAGGGATGCTCCCCGAGTGCGTCACCACTTGCATTGGCCGAGCCACCTACTTTGGCGATGCCTGGGACCCCGATGCCTTGGTCTCACATCTCGTCGGTTTGCCTAACGTCCTCCGCCTGAAGGAAGAGCTAGGAACCGAACCACGGGTCTACTACCTGCTCTAACCTCCATGCCTCAACGCGGATTAACAAGTTGGGCGCGGAAATTGTAATCCTACAGGAGGCAACGATGACACTGAAACGAGTCCTCTATATTGTCAGCATCCTGGCGACGGTGGTCGGATTATACGGTATCTTCCTCCGCCTGACCACTGGCCACCAGAACGCCGCCTACGGCTCCTATGTTGTCTGGGGCTTGTGGGTGGCCATGTATCTCTTCTTTGTGGGCATTACGGCCGGTGCCGTGGTCCTGGCTTCCCTGGACTACGTTCTTCACCTCCCCCTCTTTCGGGGGACAGGGCGCCTCTCCCTGGTCCTGGCCCTCATTACTCTGGGCGCCGGGTTGTTCCACATCTGGCTAGACTTGGGACACCTGGAGCGTATCTGGAAGGTCTATCTGCAAGGTAACCCTTTCTCCGTGATGGCGCAGATTGTTTTTGGCTATACTCTCCTGGGCCTGCTGATCCTGGTGGCCCTTTACCTGACCCTCCGGAAGCCTGAGGGGATGATCCTGAAATGGCTGCTCATCCTGGCCATTCCCCTGGCCCTCTTCTTGAGTGGTGGCGTGGGGGCTCTCCTGGGCGTCCAGGCTGCCCGTCTCTTCTGGCACGTGGGCCTCTTTCCGGCCCAGTTCCCCGTCTTCTCCCTGGCCTCAGGTATTGCGGTCTTACTAATGGTGCTCGGTTTCTTCTGGGACCGGCGTGACCCCCGCTTGCCGCAAATGCTCCTGGTGCTAGGCATCAGCAGCGTTGTCCTGCAAGTGGTCAAGCTCTACTTCCTCTGGGCCGACTATTCCCAGAGCCTCTATGGGGGTATCCCCCATAACGTCCAGGCTGTCCAGGAGGTCCTCTTTGGGCCCTACTGGTGGGCCTTCTGGTTTGGCCAGATACTGATCGGGAGCCTCATCCCCATTGTAGTGTTAAGCCAGCCGCGCCTGGCTCGCCATCCCCTTTGGGCAGGCTGGATGGGAGCCGCCATCCTCCTGGGCCTTGCCATTGCCCGGGCCAATATTGTCTTCCCGGCCCTCACGGTGCCGGAACTGGCTGCCCTGGCCGCCGCTTTCTCTGACCCCCGGCTGGAGTACCGTTACTTCCCCAGCCTGATGGAATGGGCCGTATCAGTGGGCATCACCGGTGCTGCTGGACTGATCTTCCTGCTAGCCGAGAGTTGGCTCCCGCTAGTACAAGTAGAGTAGTTCCAGGTTTCATGTTAACGTGGAACCGGAAACGTGGACCATGGTGTGAGGAGGAAAACTATGTCGGAGAACGGCATTTTGGATAACGAGCTCAGCCGTCGGGATTTCCTGAAGTGTAGCGCCTTCCTGGGTGGCAGCGCCCTGGCGGCGGGGGCCTTCAGCCAGACGTGGGTGAACATGGGGGGCCAGGCGGAGGCCGCTCCCCTGGGCGAGTATCCCCTGGCGAAGCCGGAGAGCATCATCTATTCGGTGTGCCAGCAGTGTAATACCCAATGCGGCATCAAGGCGAAGATCCAGAACGGCGTGGCCTTCGAGATCGACGGCAACCCGTATAACCCGTTCAACCTCAACCCGCACATCAGCTTTAAGACACCTGTGGCCCAGGCGGCCAGCATAGACGCCGGCCTCTGTCCCAAAGGGCAGGCTGGCATCCAGACCAGCTACGACCCTTACCGCCTGGTCAAGGTGCTCAAGCGGGCCGGCAGGCGTGGCGAGAACAAGTGGCAGACCATCGAGTTCGGCAAGGCCATTGACGAGATCGTCAACGGCGGCAAGATCTTCGCCAACGTCCCCGGCGAGGAGAACCGCGTGGTCACCGGCCTGAAAGACATCCGCGCCCTCACCGACCCTAAGGTCTTGGCCGATATGGCGGCCGAAGTTAAGGTCATCCAGAGCAAGAAGACCATCGACGAGAAGAGGGCGGCCGTGGCCGCCTTCAAGGAGAAGTTCAAGGCCCACCTGGACAAGCTGGTTGACCCCGACCATCCCGACCTGGGCCCGAAAAACAACCAGTTCTCCTTCATGTGGGGCCGTCTCAAGGGCGGGCGCAGCGACTTCATCGCCCGGTTTACCAAGGACGGCATGGGCAGCACCAACGCCCACGGCCACACCACGGTCTGCCAGGGCTCCCTGTACTTCTCGGGCAAGGCCA
>DYIS01000081.1:0-697 GCA_020723545.1 Ktedonobacter racemifer | reverse complement strand
CAGTGGCGGGGTCAAGTTCTACTGGCAGGCCGATACGGAGAACAGCGAGTTCGTCATCTTTGTCGGCTCATCGCCCTTTGAGGGCAACTACGGCCCCACTAGCCGCGCACCGCGTATCACTGAGGGGTACGTCTCCGGTCGCCTTAAGTTCGCTGTGGTGGACCCGCGACTCTCCAAGCTGGCAGCCAAGGCCTGGAAATGGCTCCCCATCAAGCCCGGCACCGAGGGCGCCATGGCCCTGGCCCTCATCCGCTGGGTCATCGAGAACAAGCGCTATGATGCTAAGTTCCTGGCCTGCGCCAACAAAGCGGCGGCTGCGGCCAAGAGCGAATCCTCCTGGTGCAACGCCACCTGGCTGGTGAAGCTCACCGACGGCAAGCCCGGCAACTTCGTGCGCGGTTCCGAGGTGGGCCTGGTGGAGAAGAAGGAAGAAGAGAAGGAGGGCAAAAAGGTCACAGCCTACGTGACCAAGGACGGCAAGACCACCTTCACCTTTGACCCCCTGGTCTGCCTGAAGGACGGCCAGCCGGTGGCCTTTGACCCCAACGATGCCAAGTCTGCGGTGGAGGGCGACCTGATGGTAGACACCACGGTTGGCGGCCTCACCGTCAAATCGTCCATGCAACTCCTGTGGGAATCGGCTGCCAGCAAGAGCCTGGAGGAGTGGGCGGCTATCTGCGACGCCAAGCCGGCCGAC
>DYIS01000080.1 GCA_020723545.1 Ktedonobacter racemifer | reverse complement strand
ACGGAGAGAAACGGTCTGCACCACCTAAATCTTAGGCGCCATTCCCTGACCCTACCACCCGACGCCGCCTCGCTTCGCTCCGCGCGGCTAAAGCGCAGGCCGCCAGGCGGCGCGACGTTGCACCAGCTAACGAATTTGCCGACATCCTCTCGTCCTTTGTGTCCTGCACGACAATTTGGAGTATAATTGTCATGGGAGGATCCTCTCTTTCCACTCACGTTAAACCACCAGCGCACCAAGGCACAAAGAATACTTGGTGTCTTTGTGGCTTGGCGGTTAAGAGAGGTCTCTTTCCCTGAAACTACGAGCTCGGGGCCAACTCTCCCTCAGGCCTGCCTAACTCCTGCAGGATGCCCCGGATCAGGGCCAGCAGCCGGGGCGTGGCCTGGGCGGCCGTGGCCAGCACTTCCTCATGGCCCAGATCACCGTGGCCACCGTGAGGCGGCTTTGGCACCATCGGTCCAGCCGCATCGCTCGGAGATGGGATCATGTTGGAGATGCAGGAGACCCCCAGTACCCGCAGGTTCGCGTGCCGGGCTACTACCACCTCCGGCGCCGTGGACATGCCCACGGCGTCGGCCCCGATCAAGCGTAAGAATGCTACTTCGGCGGGCGTCTCATAGGAGGGTCCCGCCACCATCACGTAGACCCCCAGGTGGAGCGGGATGCCGAGCTTCGCCGCCACGGCCAGGGCCACCTGGCGAAGCTCCCGGTCGTAGGGCTGGGCCATGTCGGGGAACCGAGGCCCCAGGCTCACGTCGTTAGGGCCTCGCAGGGGATGATGCCCGGCCATGCCAGGCAGGTAGATATGATCGGTGATGAGCATCAGATCGCCGGCTTCATAATTGCGGTTCAGCCCACCGGCAGCATTGGTGACGATGATTATCTCGCACCCCAGGGCCTCCAGGACCCGTATCGGGAAGGTCACCTCCGGCATGGAGTAACCCTCGTAGAAGTGGACCCGGCCCTGCAGGACGGCCACGGTTTGGCCTTCCAACCGGCCAACTACCAGTTGGCCCTGGTGTCCCTGGACGCTGGTGCACCGGAAGTGCGGTATGGACCGGTAGGGAATGCGGTCGGCGTTCTCCACACTATCGGCCAGCTCCCCCAGGCCCGAGCCCAGGATCAGGCCGACTCGGGGCTTCTTCTTGGTTTGGGTCAAAATATATTGCCTTGCCTGAGATATCTCGTGTTTGCCAAGTGTCTCGATCACAGGGAGTCTTCTCCTTAACCCAAAAGGTAGTGGGCACGATATCCGCTCTTCGGGCTAAAAGGTTACGCGGCTCTCCTTCAACTCCTCTATCTCATCCTCGGTCAAAGTACCTTTGGCCGCCAGTTTTCCGGCGGTGACGAAGCGGGCCAGGTAGGCATTCAGCATGGGCACCACCGCCTCCTGGTCCCGGATGGAGGCCCGTTGGAACTCCCGGGCCGAGGGGGTGGTCATGATCTTGGCCGTGAGCAGCCCGGCAAACCGGCGCCTCAACACGGCGAAGAGATGCCGCGTCATGCGCAAGGGATAGGTCAGCGGCAGATCCACGCTGAAGCTGAAAACCCCCAGGGAGCTGTCCACGGTGGCATTGACCGTGACCTGCTTTTTTTCGAGATCCAGAGCCCTGATTTCCACCGCCTGGAGCCGGATCCAATGGACGGTGAGGGCCTGGGCCATGGCCTTTTCCTCCTCGTCCAGCTCCAGAGGGACCAGGTAGCCAGGGTTCAAGGCATAGAAGCTGCCCTTGCCGCGTTTGGGGAAATAGAAGAGATAGTCGCTGGGACGCCGGAGGTCGGCGCCGGAGAGCGCACCGGTTTCCAGGAGCCGGAAGCGACGGTCGTGGGCGAAGATATCCCGGTAGTCGTCAGGTGGATAGAACATTATCTGGGGCATCTCCACCAGCACCCGGGGCACCAGGCTTTCCACGAACACCTGGTCCTGGTGCATTTCGGTAAAAGCCTGGTAAGCGATGTCAGCGAAGGTCTCGTTGAGTTGGCGCACCAACTCGGCCTGCTTCTTCTCCTGGGGCTCGTAGGTCATCTGAAACTCACCCCTGGCCAGGTCCAGGGCTTTGAAGATGATGCTATCGCCGGCACGAAATCGCTTTTGCCGGTACCAGGGAGCCAGGTTGATGGGGGGTTGCAAGCCAGGCTCAGCCGGCGCTGCGGCGGTAAAGGCACTCTCCCGGTCTGTCACCGTCAACCGTCGGCTGCCGTCGGGGAACCGGGGCACGAAGGGAGAGAGGCGCACCGCCGGGAATAGCACCCCGGCCTGGACCTCAGCCGGGTGCGGGGTGCAACGAACGGTGTAGCCTTGAAGGGCCTGCTCTACCAGGCGCCAACGGCCGTCTTCGTAGCGCACCGTGGACAATCGCCAGGTCAGGGCATTTCGGACGCTCTGCCGGGGGCGAGCGGCCGCCAGTGGCACGAACTTCGAGACCTCTTCCGTGATCTGTGCCAGTTCCAGGGGCTCTTCTTGTTGGGAGAGCACCTGGTAGATCGCCTGGGCTAGTTGCAACCTATCGCTCGTTTTTCGGCTCATGGGTTAACCTCTCTACATGCGGTTCAGGAGCTCGGCCTTTTTTCGCTCGAACTCATCAGCCGTGATCAGGCCCTTGTCGCGCAAGGCGGCCAATTCCTCGATCATCTGCGGCACGTCCTGGGCCTCGGCCCCTGGCTCCCGGCTCAGGACTCCCCTGGCCCGGGACTCGAGGGGCTCTACCTCGCCCAGGCCCTCCTTCTGGTTGATCATGGTGGTCTTGAAGCGCACCGGGTGAGCGATCATAGACAGCTTGTTGACGCCGATCTCGCTGGCGGTCATGATCTCCACATCGCCGAAATCGAAGACCCGACCCCAGAAGCTCTGGCTCATCACCACGTCGTTGACCTTCTCCAGGGAGGAATCGCTGACCCTCTTATTGAGGACGCCTTCCAACTGCAGCACCCGGAGGTTGGTGACCGCATACATCTCGTTCCGCCACCTGACCCAATCCCTGAGCACCACCAGCAGAGGGAGAATAAGGAGTAAAAGCAAGAGAAGTCCCAGGGCGCCGACCGCCAGCCCCAGGAGGATGCTCGCCACCAGGACGGCCAACGCCAGGGTCAGGGCCCAGAAGATGGTCCCGCCCAGGGTCAGCCAATGGCGCCTGGTCACCAGGACGATGCGTTCGTTCTCTCCCAAGAGTTTCTCCAAGTACGACATGGTGGCCTCCAGAGTGAGAGCTCTTCGATCACTTCGCTCGCGGATGTGCCCGGTCGTAGACCTGGCGGATGCGGTCACGGGTGAGATGGGTGTAGATCTGGGTGGTGGCGATGTTGGCGTGGCCCAAGAGCTCCTGCACCGAGCGCAGGTCAGCGCCGTTGTTGAGCATATGGGTGGCAAAGGAGTGCCGCAGGGTGTGCGGGGTGATGGTGGTGGCGATGCCAGCCTGCCTGGCATATCCCTTGATGATGAGCCAGAACCCTTGCCGGGTGAGCCGCTGGCCCCGGTGATTCAGGAAGGCCGCCGATTCGCCCAGTTCCGGCAGGAGTTCCCGGCGACCGTGCTGCACGTAGTGCTGCACGGCCTCCACCGCCGCTGGCGCTACAGGGATGATTCGTTCCTTGGAGCCCTTGCCGAAACAACGCACATACCCGGCGGCCAGGTTCAGGTCCTCCAGGTTGAGTGAGACCAGCTCGGACACGCGCATGCCGGTGGCGTACAAGAGCTCCAACATGGCCTTGTCTCGCTGGGCCGCGGGCGTAGAGCCTTTGGCCGGCTGGGCCAGGAGGGCATCTACCTCCTGTACCGAGATGGCCCGGGGAAGTGACTTGCCCACCTTGGGGGAGTCCAGGGTGGCGGTGGGATCATCCCTCACCAAACCCTCGGCCACCAGGAAATGGAAAAATGATCTCACCGCGGCCACCTTGCGGGCCACGGTGGACGGACGGTACTGGCGGTCTTTGATGTGCAGTATGAAAGAGACGATAGCCTGCTTGGTGACGCTCTGCCATTTGTCCTCGGCAGGGACAGCTTGATAGTCGGAGAAGCTGCTTTCCAGGAATTCGGTGAACTGAGTGAGGTCATTGCGATATGCGGCCAGGGTGTTTTCTGAAAAGCCCTTTTCTACGGAGAGGAAGGTGAGGAAGTCGTTAAGCTTTTGTTCCATCGCAGCCCTCCTTGGAAGCGAAACTCTCCGCTCCATTTTAGCACAGCTTTCCATAAATGCAAGATGGGAGGCAACGCAGTCTGCCACCAGCATGAAAAATACCCTGACCTGGTAGATGTGGCGGGGCCGCCCGGCGTGGCTCCCGCACCAGGAGGCTGAGCAAGAGGGCGCTGGTGCCACTCAGGGCGGCCGAGGCCCAGAATACCACCAGGAACCCAGCCTGGTCCGCCAGCCAGCCGCCCAGCATTGGGGCGGCGAAGCTGAAGGGCGCCAGGAGCGCGCCCCCCAGCCCCAGATAGGTGGGCCGGTCCTGGGGCTCACAGAACTCCAGGAGGATATTCAGGCCAGAGATGCCAAAGGCAGAGGCGGATATGCCCACCATGGCGAACACACCGTATAATCCGGGGAGGCTATTGGCCGCCACTGCCAAGAGGCTCCCCACCGCCAGGGCGATGCTGCCCAACAGCAGCACCAGCTTGTGGCCCAGGTGGTCGGCCAGCCAGCCCAGGGCCACGTTGCTCACGGTCTGAGCGGCCAGGATAAAGAAGGTGAAGGCCGCCACCTGTCCTTCGTCCACTCGCAATTCCTTGAGGGCATACACCGTGTAGAAAGTGATGGCCATAGTGCCAAGCGTGCCCACGCTGCGGCTCACCAGGTACCAGCGAAAGTTAGAGTTACCCCGCAGCACGAAGGGCAGCCGGCGCAGGTAGCTGCCCAGGCCAACGGCGGGCTTGCCGGAGCCGACGGCGTGTTCCCGGGCCAGGGCCAGGAAAACGAAGGAGGCCGCCAGGGCGACGAAGCCTGCAGCGAAGCATAGGCTGTAGTTTAAGGGATAGGGATAGCCCCGCAGAAAATAACCGGCCAGGAAGGTCCCACCCACGCCCCAAAGCCCGCCCAGGGTGCTGCCCAGGGCGAAGAACCGGCCCCGGTTGGTGGTGGGGATGAGCTTGGCGATCAGGTCCATCCAGGCGGGCATGATGGCCCCGCCGGCGAAGGACATGATGGCGATGAGAAAGAGCGTTAAGACCAGCACGGCGCTGGGATAGGAGGCGGCGAAAAGGCATGAGACCACCGCCAGGACCAGGAACGGCAGCCTTTCCCCGACGGTGACGGCCAGGATGAGGGGCAGCTTCCGGCCCAGGCGCTCGATGTAGTTGGCGGTGAACAGGCCCGGAAAGCTCCATCCCATGGACAAAAGCGCCGGCAGCGCGCCGATGACCACGTTGGGGGCACCCAAGCGCTCGGCAAAGGCCGGCAGGATGGTGGAGGTGGAGACGAAGGTCAACCCCAGGCCGAAGAGCCCATAATCCAGCGCCAGGACCACGGCGTTCCAACGCAGGTTGGTGCGAACGAAGGGGTCTTCTCTCACTTCCTACATCTACTCCCGGTGAGGGCGGTGGGCCTACAAGACCAGCATGGCATCCCCGAAGCTGTAGAAACGGTACCGCTCTTGGATGGCCTCCCGATAGGCTCGGAAGACCAGGTCTCGCCCGGCAAAGGCCGAGACCAGCAAGAGCAGCGTGGACCGCGGGAAGTGAAAGTTGGTGATCAAGGCGTCCACGGCCCGGAAGCTGTACCCCGGATAGATAAAGAGGTCGGTCCGACCGGAAAAGGGGGCAAGGGCTGAGGGATCGAGCGCGGCGGTCTCCAGGACGCGGACGGCGGTGGTGCCCACGGCGATGAGGCGGCGACCCTCTGCCTTGGCCCGGTTGAGCTGCCCGGCGGTCTCGGCGCTCAGCTCGCAATACTCCGAGTGGATGCGGTGGTCTTCCACGTCCTCCACTTTCATGGGCCGGAAGGTGTCCAGCCCGATGTGCAGGGTCACGAAGGCGAATTCGAGGCCCATGCCTGCAAGACGCTGCACCAGCTCCGGCGTGAAGTGCAGGCCCGCCGTAGGTGCGGCCACGGAGCCCCGGACCCGGGCGTAGATGGTCTGGTAACGCTCGGCATCGGCCAGGGGCTCGTGGATGTAGGGGGGCAGGGGCATCATGCCGATCTCGTCCAGGAGCGGTTCGATGGGCACGGAAAAGCGGACCAGGCAGGTGCCAGAGGGCGTCTTCCCCAGCACCTCCCCCTCCAGGCCGCCGCCGTCAAAGGCCAACCGCGTGCCCGCCCGGACCCGCCGCCCTGGCTTAATCAGGGCCTCCCAGGCTCGCTTGTCCTGGCGGGAGACCAGAAGGAGCTCCACCCGGCCACCGGTGCCGGCCTTTTGGCCAAAGATGCGCGCCGGGATTACCCGGCTCTGGTTGCAGACCAGGACATCGCCCGGCCGCAGGAAGTCCCCCAGATCGCGGAAATGCCGGTGGGCGATAGAGCCATCGGCCCGGGAGACCACCATGAGCCGGGAGCTATCGCGGGGCTCCACGGGGCTTTGGGCGATGAGTTCCTTGGGGAGCTGGTAATCGAAATCGCTGACCTTCACCGGTTGACCAGCTAGCGCCCGGCCTGCCGGTAGGCAGAGAATAGCGCCGCCGCCAGACATCCCAGGCCCACGGTGGCGACGAGGCGCTGGAAGGCCCCGATGTAGGTCAGGGCTTCCGCCACGCCCCTGGACGTCCTCACCACGCGGCGAAGGAGATCCACCAAAGCTGGGTTGAACAGGCCCTGTAAGAAAGCGGTGCTGCTGGCCAGCAGGAGAAGGGCAAAGCCGGCCACGCCCAGCCAGGCGGCGCAGCCGCGGCCCCGCACCGCTGCCAGGAGCGCCGCGGCCAGGCCCAGGAGGACCACCAGGAGTTCCAGGGCTCCGAGGGCGGTGAAGAGTGCGCTGGGCAGGTTCATGGGCGTCATAGAATCACCTCCACTGACCCCGTACACCTGGAAGGTGTACACGGGGGCTAATGATACTCAGGCTCCATGGCCTAGCGTCCCCAAAACCGAAAGGCCACATTCAAGACGAGAGTCAGGAGGATGCTGAGCACGATGCAGGTGACCAGGGGGAAATAGAAGGTGAAATTGCCCCGCTGGATCAGGATGTCGCCGGGCAGCCGGCCCAGGAATGGGATCCGCGGCCACAGGACCAGGAGTAGACCGATGCCGGCCAGGCACAGGCCCAGGACGATCAAAAGCTTGCCCATCGGCTCAAGCCCCGGCATTCTCCACCACCTCGCACCCGTAACGGGCTACCACCTGGGCCACGTCCACCCTGGCGTAGCGCTCCCACTCGCTGTAAACGCAGCCGCAGTACTGCTGGCGGTACAGGTTGTGCTCCCGGGTCAGGCGCCCCCGCTCCGGCCACCCCACGCGGAGATCCTGGTAATAGAATCCGATGCCCTGCTCCACGCCCACCGCTTCTCCCACCTGCCGCAAGAGCTCGTGCTTCTGGTAGGGGCTCACCAGGAGGGTGGTGGAGAATAACTCGAAGCCGCGCCGGGCCGCCACCTCCGCCGCCTTGCCCAGGCGCAGACGGTAGCAGAGCTGGCAGCGGTCCGCCTCCCGCCCCACCACCGCCCGGAAAAAGCGCGGCATCTCGTACTCCTCCCACCAGATCATGGGAAGACGCACCAGGGCGGAATAGCCCTCCAGGCTCTCCCGGCGCTTCTGGTGCTCGGTGTAGGGATGGACGTTGGGGTTGTACCAGAAGCCGGTGACCTGGAAACCCTGGTGGCGGAGCCGCTGCTCGGGATAGGTGGTGCAGGGCGCGCAACAGGTGTGGAGCAGTAGCGTCGTCATGGGCTAAAACAATGGCGCCTGGAGCCTTTCCTCCGGGCAGGGTATCCCGAGGTGCTGGTAGGCCAGCTTGGTGGCCACGCGGCCTCGGGGCGTCCGGGCCAGGAATCCAAGCTGGAGCAGGTAGGGCTCGTAGACGTCCATCACCGTGTCGGCCTCTTCGCTGATGGCCGCGGCGATGGTCTCGATGCCCACCGGCCCCCCCTGGAACTTGTTGACGATGGCGGAAAGCACCCGCCGGTCGATGTCGTCCAGGCCCAGCTCGTCCACCTCCAGCATCGCCAGGGCCTCGGTGGCTACGGCCTGATCGATGGAGCCCTGGGCCCGCACCTGAGCGTAGTCCCGCACCCGCTTCAACAGCCGGTTCGCCACCCGGGGCGTGCCCCGGGCCCTCCGGGCTATCTCTCTGGCACCACCCTGGTCGATGCTCACCTCCAGGATCCGGGCGGAGCGGCGCACGATGCACTCCACGGCGGCCTGATCGTAGAAGTCCAGGCGGTAGGTGACGCCGAAACGGTTTCGCAAGGGAGAGGTCATGAGGGCAATGCGGGTGGTGGCGCCGATGATGGTGTAGTTGGGCAGGCGCAGCCGCAGGGCCCGGGAGGTGTTACCCTTGCCCGTAAAGAGGTCCACGGCGAAGTCCTCCATGGCCGGGTACAAGAACTCCTCGATCTGGCGGCTGAGCCGGTGGACCTCGTCTATGAACAGGATATCGCCCCTCTCCAAGGTGGTGAGCATGGAGGCCATCTCGCCCCGGTGCTCCACCGCCGGGCCCGAGGTGATCTTGATCCTGACCCCCATCTCATTGGCGATGACGTGGGCCAGGGTGGTCTTGCCCAGGCCCGGAGGGCCGTACAGGAGCACGTGGTCCAGGGCCTCGCCACGTCCCTTGGCTGCCGCGAGGAAGATGCTCAGGCTCTCCTTGATCTTCTCCTGGCCGATGTACTCGGCCAGGGTCCGGGGGCGCAGGGAGGCATCGTACAGGATGTCCTCTTCTTTCAGCCGGGGAGAGAGCAGGCCTTCCTTCATTCTCCCTCCGGAACCTCTTCGATGACCGCCCCCATCTCCGCCGCCGCCTTCAGGAAAGCGTCCTCGGCCACCGCAGCGGGCTTGACCTCGGTGGGCACGACCATCCCGGAGCCCTTGGGGGCGATGACGCAGTGGATGTGACTGGGACGGCCCAAGAGCTTGCTCAGAGCCCTCTCCACGATGGCCTTGTTCTTGGGGTCTTCAATGCGCTCCTTGTGGAACTGCCAGTAGAACCCCAACACCACCGCGCCGTTCTCCACGCCCACTGGCTCGCAGGCCTTGAGCAGGGCCTCGATGGAACGGTTGCCGGGCCGGATCTCCTCCAGGAGCTTCCCCCAGGTGCCGGCCACCTGCTCCATGGTCAAAGCGGGAAGGCCCGATGGCGGTGGGAGCGGCTCCTCGGCCAATGCGGGAAGGCCCGGACCCGCCAGGTTCCCCCTTTCCTCAGAGACTGCTGGCGGCGGGGCCGGGGCAGGTCGGGTGTGATTGAAGAGGGCGCCGTTACGGGCCAGGGGCCTGGCCGATGTCAACGCCGTTTTCTTACTAGTACTAGCAAACAACGCCGTGCCGGCCGCGGCGGGGACGCCCTCGGCAACGCCGTTGGGTCGGGCGGGCGGGGCTGGTTGTTCTGCTGCTATGGCCTCCAGGAACGCCAGTTCCAAGGGCAACTGGGGCTGCGTGTTGCCCCGCAGGCTCCAGTCCGCCTGGTTGAAGATCTTGATCTGGCGCACGATGGCCTCGGCCTCGGTTTGGGCGGCCTGGG
>DYIS01000079.1 GCA_020723545.1 Ktedonobacter racemifer | reverse complement strand
TCCCTGCCCATTGTCTATTTCACCCAACTGGTGGGCGTGGCCCTGGGGCTCTCCAGGAGGGAGCTGGGTTTGGGGATGGAGCTGGTGCCGACGGAGAGGGTATTGGCCGGTTACAAGCTGGCGGAGCCATGACAGGGGATAGGGGATAGCCCCCTCGGACTCCTGGCGGCTTTGGAGGCAGAGATGAACGAGCGCATTGGGGTTTACGTCTGTCACTGCGGGACAAACATCGCCGGGACGGTGGATATCCAGGAGGTGATCCGCTTCGCCGGCGGCCTGCCGAAAGTGGCCATCGCTCGCGATTACCGATACATGTGCTCTGACCCCGGCCAGGGGCTGATCAAGCAGGACATCAAAGAGCTGGATTTGACCAGGGTGGTGGTCTCCGCCTGCTCGCCCCTGATGCACGAGGTCACCTTCCGGCGGGCCGTGGCGGACGCTGGCCTCAACCCCTTTCTTCTCCAGATGGCCAACATCCGGGAGCACTGCTCCTGGGTCACCGAAGACCGGGAGGAAGCGACCTTAAAGGCCAAACAGCTCGTCGCCGCGGCGGTGAGGCGGGTGGCCCTCCACGAGCCCCTGGATGTCAAGGAGGTGCCGGTCAACCCGGCTACCCTCATCGTGGGCGGGGGGATCAGCGGCATCGAGGCGGCACTCCGGATCGCCAACTCTGGCAAGGTGGCCTACTTGGTGGAGCGAGAGCCCTCCATCGGCGGACACATGAGCCAGTTCGATAAGACCTTTCCCACCTTGGATTGCGCCGCCTGCATCCTGACCCCGAAGATGGTGGCGGTGGGCCAGAATCCCAACATCCGGCTTTTCACCTATAGCGAGGTGGTAGGGATCTCCGGATACGTGGGGAACTTCAAGGTCAGGATCAAGAGGAAGAGGCGCTATGTGGACCTGTCCAAATGTACAGGCTGCGGCATCTGCTGGGAGGTCTGCTTCTCTCGTACTGTCCCGGCCCACAAGGTTATCAAGCGGGGCGAGTTAACGATTAGTCAGCAACCGTAGGACAGGGATGCTAACCGCGAAAGGGCAGATGGAGTGCAAAATGAGCCTTGATAGGGTTGGCGAGATCATCGAGAGGTACAGAGGCGAGAAGGGGGCCACGGTGGCGATCCTCCAGGACATCCAGGAGGAGTATCATTATCTCCCTAAAGAGGCGCTGGCCCAGGTGGCCGGGGAGCTGGGCATTCCCTTGAGCCAGATCCTGAGAGTCGCTACCTTTTATAAGGCCTTCAGCCTGAAGCCCAGGGGCAAGCATCTCATTAACGTCTGCCTGGGGACGGCCTGCCATGTGCGTGGGGGGGAGCGAAATCTGGAGAAGTTGCAGAGAGACCTGGGCATCCAGGCCGGGGAGACCACGGGGGACCACCTCTTCACCCTGGAGAAGGTGTACTGCCTGGGCGGCTGCGCCCTGGGGCCCCTGGTGGTCATCGGCGGGAAATACTACAGCAAGATGAATCCCCTCAAGCTCGAGGCCGTGCTAAAGGAACACGCCCGGGGACACGTTTAGTGCCCGCATAGGAGATGAGGCGATGAGGATCAGGGCTCTCAAGGACCTGCAAGAGGCCAAGAGGAGGGGGCTTAAGGGGCTCTACCCCGACGTGACCAAGATCACCGTCGGCCTGGCCACCTGTGGCCTGGCCACCGGGGCCAGGGAGGTCTATAAGGCCTTGGCCCAGGAGGTGGAGCGGCAGGGCCTGGAGGCCGCCCTGGCCAAAACCGGCTGCCTTGGTCTCTGCCAAAAGGAGCCGTTGGTGGACGTGCTCGTGCCGGGCAAGCCCAGGGTCCTCTACGCGGAGATGACCCCGGCCAAAGCCACCGAACTGGCGGCCGAGCTGGCCCAGGGCCGCTTCAGAGGCGACTTGGCGCTGGCCAAGATGGTCAGGGAGGAGTACGTGTTGGAAGACCGCTGGCACGCCTATCCCCTGGACGGAGAGGCACCCGAGTTAGAGGCGGTCCCCTTCTACCAGGACCTCCCCTTCTATGCCAGGCAGCGGAAGATCGTGCTGCGGAACTGCGGCTTCATAGACCCGGAGGACATCGAGCAGTACATCGCCCGGGGCGGCTATCTCCCCCTCTACAAGGTACTAACGGAGATGAAGCCGGAGGAGGTCATCGAGGTCATTACCAAGTCCGGGCTCCGGGGCCGGGGTGGGGCCGGTTTCCCTACCGGGGTGAAGTGGCGGGCCACCCGCCAGGCCAAGGGGGAGACCAGGTACGTTATCTGCAACGCTGACGAGGGAGACCCCGGGGCGTACATGGACCGGAGCATCCTGGAGGGCGATCCTCACAGCGTTATCGAGGGGATGATCATCGGCGCCTATGCCATTGGGGCCAGGGAGGGCTACGTCTACGTCCGCAACGAGTATCCTCTGGCCATCAAGAGCCTGACCCGGGCCCTGGCCCAGGCCGAGGAGTATGGCCTTCTGGGGCGGGATATCCTGGGTTCCGGCTTCGATCTCAGCATCAAGATCAGCCGCGGCGCCGGGGCCTTTGTCTGTGGCGAGGAGACTGCCCTCATCGCCTCCATCGAGGGCAGGCCCGGCGAGCCGAGGCCCCGCCCACCATATCCCGCCGAGGTAGGGCTGTGGGGCCAGCCCACCAACATCAACAACGTCAAGACCTGGGTCAACGTTCCGGCCATCATCGCCCGGGGCCCAGACTGGTTCGCTGGGATTGGCACCGCGAAGAGCAAGGGGACGATGGTTTTCTCGCTGGTGGGGAAGATCAACAACACTGGTCTGGCCGAGGTGCCGATGGGCGTTCCCTTAAAACAGCTCGTGTTCGATATCGGCGGCGGCGTCCCCCAGGGGAAGGCCTTCAAGGCCGTGCAAACGGGCGGCCCCTCCGGTGGCTGCATCCCGGCCTCTCTCCTGGACCTTCAGGTGGACTACGAGCAACTGACCCAGGCCGGCTCCATCATGGGCTCCGGCGGGATGGTGGTCATGGACGAGGATACCTGCATGGTGGACGTGGCCAGGTTCTTCCTGACTTTTACTAAAGATGAAAGCTGTGGCAAATGTACCCCCTGCCGCGAGGGCACCAAACGGATGCTGGAGATCCTCACCGACATCGCCGAGGGGAGGGGGGAGGAAGGCCACATCGCCCTGCTGGAGGAACTGGCCAGCACGGTCAAGGACACCTCCCTCTGCGCCCTGGGCGGGACGGCTCCCAACCCTGTCTTGACCACCCTGCGCTACTTCCGGGGCGAGTACGAGCAGCACATCCGCTACAAACGCTGCCCAGCCATGGTCTGCAAGAAGATCATCTTCGCCCCCTGCAAGTATAACTGCCCGGTGAGGACCGACGTGCTGGCCTTCATCGCCCATATCGTCAGGGGCCAGTATCGGGAGGCCTTTGAGGTCATCCGAGCGGTGAACCCATTCCCCATCGCCTGCGGCTACATCTGCCACCACCCCTGTGAGGATCGCTGCCGTTCCCTCGAGACCGGCGGCGAGGCCTTGTCCATCAAGGGCCTGAAACGCTTCGCCGGCGATTATGCCATGCGCGCGGGGATCAAGCCGCTGGCTCGGCCCAGGATGCCAGGGCGGGAGAGGGTGGCCGTGGTTGGCTCCGGCCCGGCCGGCCTGGCTGCCGCCTATGACCTGGCCAACCTGGGATACGAAATCACCGTCTTCGAGGCCGGGCCCATAATGGGCGGTAACCTGGCATGGGCCATCCCGGAGTTCCGCTTGCCCAGGCGCATCATGGACGCCGAGATCGAGAACATCAAGCGGGCCGGGGTGAAGATCCAGACCAACACAGCGGTGGGACAAGGCCTCACCTTGGACGACCTCTTTGCCCGGGGGTATAAGGCCATCCTCTTGGCCGTAGGCGCTCATAAGGGCCTGAAACTGAACATCCCCGGTGAGGGAACGGCTGGTGACATTGATGCCCTGGAATTCCTGAAGATGGTCAAGCTGGAAAAGGCGGTGCCCTTGGGCGAGAGGGTGGCGGTCATCGGCGGGGGCAATGCGGCCATAGACGCCGCCCGCACGGCCCTGAGGGTCGGCGGCAAGAAGATCTCTATCCTCTACCGCCGGACAAAGGCGGAGATGCCGGCGATGAAACGGGAGATCGAGGCTGGGGTTGAGGAGGGGGTGGAGATCAGGGAATTGGTGAGCCCCACCAGGATCCTCTCCCGGGATAGCCGGCTGGCCAGCCTGGAGTGCATCTCCATGGAGTTGGGGGAATTCGATGAGACCGGCCGGCGGCGGCCGATGCCTATCCCCTATTCCGAGTTCATCATGCCGCTGGACAGCCTGATCGTGGCCGTCGGCGAGGAGCCGGACCTCTCCTTCCTGCCCAGGGATCACGGGCTGGGCATCTCGCGGCGGAACACCATTATTGTTGATCCGGAGACCCTGGCCACGGGGCGGCCGGGCATCTTCGCCGCCGGCGATGCCGTCACCGGTCCCTCCACCATCGCCGACTCCATCGCCAGCGGGAAGCTCGCCGCCGTATCGATCCATAAATATTTAAGAGGTCAACCCCTGGCCCGGGAGTACACGGTGACCGGGCCCTCGCCCCATGTGGAGCCTATCGAGCGGACCGAGGAGGAGATAGAGCTCCAACGTTATCGGATGCCCTGCGCGCCAGTTGAGGAGCGGGTCGGGAATTTCAATGTGGTGGAGTTGGGCTACAGCGAGGAGATGGCCCTTAAGGAGGCGCGGCGCTGTCTGAGGTGCGATCTGAGGTAGGGAGAGGCGGAAAGGAAGCGAGGTGGGATAGATGATCACCTTGACCATAAACGATCGCCGGCTCCAGGTCCAGGAGGGGACGACGGTCTTGCAGGCGGCCAAAGGCGCCGGCATCCAGATCCCGACCCTCTGCTACCATGAGGCCCTGGCCCCTTACGGGGCCTGTCGGATGTGCCTGGTGGAGGTCGTAGCCGGGGGGAGGTTGGGACTCTCCGCCTCCTGCGCCTATCCCGCACAGGAGGGGCTGGTGGTGCGGACCGACTCCTCCCGTGTGCTCAAGGCCCGCCGGATGGTCGCCGAGCTATTGTTGGCCCGCTGCCCCAACGTGCCGGAGATCCAGACCCTGGCCCAGGAAATGGGTATCGAAAGGCCCCGCTTCCACATCGAGGACGAGAAGTGCACTCTTTGCGGCTTGTGCGTGCGCACCTGTGAGGAGATCGCTGGGGTCAGCGCCATCAACTTCATCCAACGGGGGACAGAGCGGGAGGTGACCACCCCATTCGCCGTCCCCTCGGAGGCCTGCATCACCTGTGGGGCCTGCGCCATGGTCTGCCCTACCGGGGCCATCGTGATCGAGGGCGCGGAGGAGATCAAGCACCGGGAACTCCGCCTGGGCCCGGCCAAGGCCATTCACGTCCCCTTCCTCCAGGCCGTGCCCAAGGCACCGCTCATTGATGCCGGGCAGTGCATCCACTTCCGGACGGGCAAATGTGGCGTCTGCGAGCGCTTCTGCCTGTCGAACGCCATCGATTATGAGATGGAAGATGAGGAAGTAGAGATCGAGGTGGGAGCGATCATCCTGGCCACCGGCTTCGAGCCCTTCGACTGTTCCCGAGTGGCCCAGTATGGCTATGGGCGACTCCCGAACGTCATTTCCGGCCTGGAGTTCGAGCGGATGTGCAATGCTGGTGGGCCCACGGGGGGAAAGGTTGTCCTGGAGGACGGCAGGTCGCCGGAGAGCGTAGCCATTTTTCACTGCGTGGGCAGCCGGGACGAAAATTACAACGAGTACTGCTCCCGGGTCTGTTGCATGTACTCCCTCAAGTTCGCTCACCTGGTGCGGGAGAAGACCGGGTCCAAGGTCTATGAGCTCTATATCGACATGCGGGCTTTCGGCAAAGGGTACGAGGAGTTCTACAAGCGGCTGTTGATGGAGGATGTGATCTTCATCCGGGGCAAGGGCGCGGAGGTCACGGATGTGGCTGAGACGCCGGAGGAGCAGGGCAAGCTCATTGTCAAGTGCGAGGACACCCTTTTGGGCATCGTGCGCCGCATCCCGGTGGACATGGTCATCCTGAGCGCCGGCCTGGAGCCTCGCCAGGATGCCGCCGAGGTAGCCCGCCTCTTCGGCATCAACCGCAGCAAGGACGGTTTCTTCTTGGAAAGGCACCCCAAGCTGGCCCCAGTGGAGACGGCCTCCGACGGCGTCTTCGTCGCTGGGGCCTGCCAGGGACCCAAGGACATCCCGGATAGCGTAGCTCAAGGAGCGGCGGCTGCGGCGGGAGCCCTGGCCCTGATCGACCTGGGTAAGGTGGAGATCGAGCCCATCACGGCCTTGATCGATGAGGCGATCTGTAGTGGCTGCAAGATCTGTATCGGCCTGTGCCCCTATACTGCCATCGAGTTCGTGTGCCGGGACACGACGGGGATAGCCCAGGTCAAAGAGGCCCTCTGTAAGGGATGCGGCATCTGCGTGGCCGCCTGCCCGGCCGGGGCGGCGACGCAGAGGGGCTACACCACCCAGCAGATCTACGGTGAGATGGAGGGGGCGCTGCTGGCAGAGGCTAGAGGTTGAGGCCAGTACCGGCTAACCCCTACATGAAGAGGACGGACATGAGCGGGAAAAACAGTTTCGAGCCCAGGATCATCGGCTTCCTTTGCCGCTGGTGCAGCTACCAGGGAGCGGACCTGGCTGGCACCAGTCGCCGCCATTACCCGCCGAACATGGTGCCGGTCAGGGTGATGTGCTCCGGGCGGGTGGACCCGACCTTCGTCCTTAAGGCCATTGCCGACGGCGCTGATGGGGTGCTCATTTGCGGTTGCCACCCGGGGGACTGTCACTACCAAAGCGGCAACTTCAATGCCATGCGGCGCTATCCCCTGCTTATGAAGGCCCTGGAACAGTTCGGCATCGAGAAGGAGAGGGTCCGCCTGGAGTGGATTTCGGCCTCAGAGAGCGAGAAGTTCGCGCTGGTGGTCAAGGAGATGACCGAGACGGTGAGGAGACTGGGCCCTTTAGAGTGGAATCGAAGGCTCTTCCAGGAAGGCCAAAGGAAAACATAAGGGAGCGGCTCGGGCTTTCTTCACTAGCCTTTCTTCACTAGCAAAGAACTAGGCCCAAATCATCAACCGGTATGGAGGTATGCGATGGCTAAATTGAAACTTGCCTTGTACTGGGCAGCCACCTGTGGCGGGTGCGAGGTGGCGGTCCTGGACTTGAACGAGAAGATCCTGGACGTGGCCGCCGCCGCTGACATCTACTTGTGGCCGGTAGCCATGGACTACAAGTACAAGGACGCCGAGGCCTGGCACGACAAGTTCATCGACGTCTGCCTGTTCAACGGGGCCATTCGCAACTCCGAGGGGGAGCACCTGGCCAAGCTGTTGCGCGCCAAGTCCAAGGTCATGGTGGCCTTCGGCTCCTGTGCCTGCTTCGGCGGCATCCCGGGCCTGGCCAACGTGGCCGACCGGGAAGGGGTCTTCGCCCGGGTCTACGGGGAGACGCCTTCCACCGATAATAGCGATGGCACCAGGCCCCAGACCTCGTTCACTGTTCCAGAAGGGGAATTGACGCTGCCTTATTTCTATGACACAGTGAAGACCTTGGGGCAGACGGTGCCGGTGGATTATTTCCTCCCCGGCTGCCCGCCGGTCACCAAGCAGATCTGGGCGGTGGTCCAGGCCATTGTCGCGGGGCAGCTTCCACCGCCGGGGTCCTTCGTGGGGGTGGCCGAGAAGAGCGTGTGCGAGGAGTGCCCGCGGGTGAAAGAGGAGAAGAAGGTGACCGCCTTCGTGCGGCCCCACCAGGTGATCCCCCAACCAGAGAAGTGTCTCCTGGAGCAGGGCCTGATCTGCTGCGGCCCGGCCACCCGGGGCGGCTGTGGCGCCCAGTGCGTCAACGCCAACATGCCCTGTCGGGGGTGCTACGGGCCCACGGAACGGGTGACCGACCAGGGTGCTAAGATGCTCTCGGCCATCGCCTCGATCATCGATGCCACGGACGAGGCGGGGGTCAAAAAGGTGGTTGACCAGATCGTGGATCCCCTGGGCACCTTCTATCGCTTCGGATTGCCGAATTCGCTTCTGACACGGGTGCGGGTGTAGGTCACCGGAATAACCTGACCTTTTTATGGGAGGGAAAAAGATGCGGCGCGTCACCATCGATCCTATCACCAGGCTGGAGGGTCACGGCAAGATCGAGATTTTCCTGGACGAGGCCGGCGAGGTGGCCAATGCCTACTTCCAGGTGCCGGAGCTCAGGGGCTTCGAGCGCTTCTGCGAGGGGCGGCCGGTGGAGGAGCTGCCGCGGATCACGCCGCGCATCTGTGGTGTCTGACCAGGCGCACACCATATGGCCTCGTGCAAGGCCACCGACGCGGTCTATCGCGTGGAGCCCCCGCCGGCGGGGAGGAAGCTCCGGGAGCTTTTCTACTCGGCGCACTACGTGCACTCGCACATCGCCCACTTCTACGCCCTGGCCGCCCCGGATTTCGTGGTGGGGCCCGAGGCCCCACCGGCGGAGCGCAACATCCTGGGGGTGGTGGCCAAGGTGGGCCTGGAGATCGGCGGCCAGGTGATCAAGCACCGGGCCTATGCCCAGGAGATACAGGCCACCCTGGGAGGCAAGGCTACGCACCCGGTGTGCGGGCTCCCCGGGGGGATGAGCAAGGCCCTGACCGAGGAGGAGAGGGTCAACGTGGAGGCGAAGGCGAAATCCTGCGTGGAGTTCGGCAAGCTCTCGGTCAAGATCTTCAACGACGTGGTGTTGGCCAACAAGGCCTATGTGGATTTGATCCTGAGCGATGCCTACACCCACAAGACCTACTACATGGGATTGGTGGATGCGAGCAACAAGGTGAACTTCTACGACGGGACCATCAGGGTGGTGGACCAGAGCGGCCGGGAGTTCGGGCGTTTTGCCCCGGCGGACTATCTGGAGCACGTCAGCGAACGGGTGGAGCCCTGGAGCTATCTGAAGTTCCCATATCTTAAGAAGGTGGGCTGGAAGGGTTTCGTGGACGGGCCGGACAGCGGGGTGTACCGGGTGGGTCCCCTGGGGCGGCTCAATGCCTCGGAGGGCATGGCCACGCCGCTGGCCCAGGAAGAATATGAGCGCTTCTACGCGACGTTAGGTGGCAAGCCGGTGCACAACACCCTGGCCACCCACTGGGCCCGGCTGGTGGAACTCTTGAATGCCGCGGAGCGGCTCTACGAGCTGAGCCGGGACGATGAGATCACCGAGCCCAAGGTCCGTACCATCCCCACGGCCAAGCCCACGGAGGGGGTGGGGGTGGTGGAGGCACCGCGGGGCACCCTTTTCCATCATTACCAGACCGATGAAAAGGGACTGGTGCGCAAGGTGAACCTGATCGTGGCCACCGGGAACAACCACGCCGCCATCTGCATGTCGGTGAAAAAGGCGGCCCAGGGCTTGATCAAGGCTGGGACCAAGATCACCCAGGGCATGCTGAACAAGGTGGAGATGGCCTTTCGGGCCTACGACCCGTGCTTCGCCTGCGCCACGCACTCCTTGCCCGGAGAGATGCCCATGGAGCTGTTGGTATACGATGCCGAGGGCCAATTAGTGCAGCGGGCGACGCAGAATATGGATTGAGCCGGCAGGGATGGGAGCCTGGAGCAGGTAGCAGGTCATTCTTTACTAGACACCTTCATAGGGTGAATTCTTGGACTGCAGCCTTAAGGCTGCAGTCCAAGGCAAGATTGCGGTGAATGCTCTCGTCAGTTTGAGGTAAGGCTTCGGTGCGCCGGTCAAAACCGGCAAGGTGTCATAGGTGTAAGTCCTAAACAG
>DYIS01000078.1 GCA_020723545.1 Ktedonobacter racemifer | reverse complement strand
AAGGCGATAGGGCCGCCAGGGCTCGCTCCAACGCTTGCACCCTCTCCTCCAACCGGCTCTCCCGCTCCAGGCTCTCGGTGATGGCCCGGAGTTCTGGGTCTGGCAGTCGGCCATGTTCCAGGTCCACACCGGCCCGCACTGGCTCCTGGGGACCGGCGAGCCTCCCCGGCACGCCAACCACGGTGGCCCCGGGCGGCACCGGCTTGATCACCACCGAGCCCGCCCCGATCCGGGCATTGTCCCCCACGGTGATGGGGCCCAGAATGGTGACCCCGGCGCCGATGACCACGTTGTTCCCGATGGTGGGGTGGCGCTTGGTCTTTTCCAGGCTCGTTCCACCCAGGACCACCCCCTGGTACATCAGCACGTCGTCCCCTATCTCCGCCGTCTCGCCGATGACCACCCCCATGCCGTGGTCGATGAAGAAGCGGCGGCCTATCCTGGCCCCCGGGTGGATCTCGATCCCGGTCAGGAAACGGTTGACGTGCGAGAGGAGCCGCCCCAGGAAAAGCAAACGGTGCCGCCACAGGAGATGGGCGACGCGGTGCAGCCACAGGGCGTGCAGGCCGGGGTAGCAGGTGACCACCTCCCAGGTGGTCTTGGCCGCCGGGTCCTTGGCAAAGACCGTTTGGATATCTTCTTTCAATCGCTGGAACATTTCCACCTAACCTTCAACTGCAAAGAGTTCCGTGCTCAGGTATCGCTCGCCCGTGTCCGGCAGGATCACGACGATGAGCTTGCCCTGGTTTTGGGGCCGGGCCGCCACCTACAAGGCGGCGTGGGCCGCAGCCCCCGAGGAGATGCCCACCAGGATCCCCTCCTCCTTTGCCAGACGCCGGGCCATGGCCGCCGCATCCTCGTCCGTCACCTGGATGATCTCGTCCACCAACTCCAGGCGTAGCACCTCAGGCACGAAGCCGGCACCGATGCCCTGGATCTTGTGAGGCCCTTTCTGGCCGCCCGACAGAACAGGAGACCGGGCGGGCTCCACGGCAATGGCCTGGAAAGAGGGCCGCCGGGGCTTGATCACCTGCGCCACGCCGGTGATGGTGCCGCCGGTGCCGACGCCCGCCACCAACACGTCCACCTTCCCGTCGGTGTCGCGCCAGATCTCCTCAGCCGTGGTGCGGCGGTGAATCTCCGGGTTCGCGGGGTTCTTGAACTGCTGTGGGATGAAATAGCGCTGGTCCGCTGCCGCCAGTTCCTCGGCTTTTCGTATCGCCCCTGGCATCCCCTCGGCCCCGGGCGTGAGGATCAGCTCTGCCCCCAGGGCCTGGAGGAGCCGCCGCCGTTCCAGGCTCATGGTATCCGGCATGGTGAGGACGAGCCTGTATCCTCGGGCGGCGCAGGCGAAGGCCAGGGCAATGCCGGTGTTGCCACTGGTGGGCTCCAGGACAATGGTATCCCCCTTCAGAAGCCCGGCGCCCTCGGCGGCATCGATCATGCTGACGCCGATGCGGTCCTTGACGCTGGATAGCGGATTGAAGGACTCAAGCTTGGCGGCCACCGTGGCCCGTGAGCCCTCAGCCACTCGATTGAGCCTCACCAAAGGGGTATTGCCGATGGTTTCGGTGATGTCGTTGTATATCCTGGCCATCATCTATCCCTCTTCACGTTAATTGAGCAAGGTCTTGCCTCAGTCATCGCCCGCTCTCGGTCACGAGGCGATAGGGGAGCCCGGGTTCGTCGCTGGCCTCGCTGGCCTGCCATTTGGGATTGGGCTGACGGGCCTGCTCGCGCAGCTCCGCCAGGGTGACCGAATCAAGGGCTTCGGCGATCTTATCCCCCAGCATTTTCCAGAGCCAATAGGTCACGCAGCCGTCCACCTTGGGACAAGGGACCCGCGGGACGGCATCAACGCAGGGGGCCGGTGCCAGGGGCTCCTGCACCGCCCGGATGATGTCGCTGGCCCGAACCTGCCGCGCATCCCGGGACAAGACGTAGCCTCCTCCCGGCCCTTTCACGCTCTCCACCAGGCCGGCCTTGATCAGCTTGGCGAATAACTGGGCCAGGTACAGGGCCGAGATCCCCTGCCGTCGGGCGATGTCCTCGCGAGTAACGGGTCCCTCACTCGCGTGCAAAGCCAGGTCCACCATGGCCCGCACGGCATATCTCCCCTTGGTGGAAAGCCGCATAGCCTCTCCCCCCTGGCACGTTCTCGGGGGAGATTTTACTATGGTTTATTATTTTTGTCAACTATTGGCGGTCACGAAGGCCTCGACCCAGGTAGGCCATTATCCTCTCCGGCCTGGCCGGCAGGCTGTAGGCCCGGTAGCCGATGGCGTCGTAGATGGCGTTGGTGATGGCCGGCGCCGTCGGGATAGAGGTGATCTCCCCCAGGCCCTTGGCGCCATACGGGCCCTCCTCGGTTGCGTCCTCCACCAGGATGGGCACGACCTCCGGCGCCTGCCTGATGCGTGGGAGCGTGTACCGGGCAAAAGAGGCATTTTTGGTGATGCCTTTTTCGATCTGTAGCTCCTCCATCAGGGCATAGCCCAGCCCCATCATCACCCCGCCGGCAAGCTGCCCCTCTATGGCCAGGGGGTTGATCGCCCGGCCCACGTCATGGGCAGCGATGACCTTGAGCACCTGCACCTCCCCCGTGCCGGTATCCACCTCCACCAGCGCCGCCTGGGTGGCATATCCATAGGCGAAGTGGGCATCGCCGTCCTTGCCCAGGGGCACCGTGGGTGGCGGGGTATAGACGTGGGAGGCTGCCAGCAGAAGCCCCCTTCGTTTTGCCAGGTCGGCCACCTGAGTTAAAGACAGCGATGCCCCGGTGGGGTCCAGGACCAGCCCGTTTTGGAACTTCAGGGCAGCCGGCTCCGCCCTGAGCGCATCGCCGACAACCAGGGCCAGGGTCTCCCGGAGCTTTCGCGCCGCCAGGCGCACCGCGTTCCCGGTGACAAAGGTCTGCCGGGAGGCGGTGGTGGCACCGCCGTCCAGGGTGCGACCGGTATCTCCTATCACCAGCCTTACCTGATCGTATCTGAGCCCCAGCTCTTGGGCGACGATCTGGGCGGCTATGCCTACGAGCCCTTGCCCAACCTCCGCCGCTCCGATGCTCACCACGGCGCTGCCGTCGCCGCCCAGCTCCACGGTGGCGCCGGCGCTGTCCGGCACCCCACCGCCCAGCCCCACGTTTTTGAAGCAGCAGGCCACCCCCCAGCCCCGCCGCCGGTTAGGCGGCAAAGCGCTGCCTCCGGCCGTGAGTGCCCTTTCCGCCCGCAGCTCCTGGGCCACGCGGTCGATGGTCTCCACCAGCCCCACGCTCTCCCGAAGCACCTGTCCGGTGGCGGTGATGGACCCCACCCGCAAGGCGTTGCGTCGCCGCAGGTCCAGGGGGTCCAGGCCCAGCTCGCGGGCCAGGATATCCATCTGGCTCTCCATAACAAAGGTGGCCTGAGGGACGCCGAAGCCTCGCATGGCTCCGGCGGGGGTATTGTTGGTGTAGGCGGCGTAGCAGTCTACCTTGACGTTGGCGATCTCGTAGGGCCCGGCCATGTGGGTGGCGGTGCGGGTCATCACGTGCTCGCCCAGGGAGGCGTAGGCCCCGCTATCTCCCCAGATGGTAGCCTGCAGGGCGGTGAGCCGGCCTTCCTTGGTCACCCCGGTTTTCAGGCGTATGATGGAGGCATGGCGCTTGGGATGGGTCAGGATGGATTCCTCCCGGGACAGGACCAGCTTCACTGGCCGGCGGGTGTGCCAGGCCAGGAGCGCCACGTGGATCTGCACCGAGATGTCCTCTTTGCCGCCAAAGGCGCCGCCCACCGGCGTCTGCACGATGCGCACTTTTCGCAAGGGCAATCCCAGGGCCTCTGCCACCTGACGCTGGTCAGCGAAAGGGATCTGCGAGCCCACGTACACCGTGACGTTTCCTTCCCCGTCCACCACAGCCACGCCCGCCTCCGGCTCCAGGAAGGCGTGCTCCACAAAAGGCGTCCGGTACTCGCGCTCGATCACCAGATCTGCAGCGCGGAACCCCTCCTCCAGGTTCCCTTTCTCGATCCGGATGTGCTTCAACAGGTTGCCGCCCTCATGGAGCTGCGGTGCCCCTGGCTCCAGGGCCTCCTGGGGCGAGAAAACGCCCGGCAGGGGCTCGTACTGCACGCGGATCAGGCCCAGCGCCTTGGCGGCCGTCTCCTCATCCTCCGCTGCCACCAGGGCCACCGCGTCTCCCATGTATCGCACCTTGTCGTAGGCCAGGACCGGCCAATCGGGACGCACCAGGCCGTGGTTCCTGGCCCCGGGCACGTCAGCGGCGGTCAGGACGGCGGCCACGCCGGGAAGTGCTTTGGCCCGAGCCGTATCGACCCCGAGGACGCGGGCATGGGGGTGTGCGCTGCGTAACACTCGGCCGAAGAGCATGCTATCGAAATGAAGGTCCGCGGCGAAGCGGGCCTCTCCGGTGACCTTGACCCGGGCGTCCGGGCGGGGCAGCGGCGCACCTATGATGGCTGGGCCTTGTAGGGACAGGCTTTGTGCCTGCCCCTGCCGTAGGGCAACCTCAGCACCGGCCACGAGCTCCCTTATCTCTCCCTCCTGCTCCCTTCCGGCAGCCCCCACCGCCTCGATGATCTTGACATAGCCGGTGCAGCGGCAAAGATTGAGCTCCAGGGCCTCAAAGATGTCCTGGCGGGTGAGGCGGGGGTTCTTGTCCAGGAGGGCCTTGGCGGCCATGATCATGCCCGGGGTGCAGAAGCCGCACTGGACAGCGCCGTGCTCGATGAACGCCTTCTGCAGGGGATGCAGGCGGCCATCCACGGCCAGGCCCTCGATGGTCTGTACCTCCTGTCCTCGAGCCCGCCGGGCCAGGTACACGCACGAGCGCACGGCCTCCCCGGCCACGATAACAGTACACGCCCCGCAGCGGCCGGCTCCGCAGCCGTTCTTGGTGCCAGTCAGGCGCATCTGGTCCCGGAGCACCTGCAGCAGGGTGGTCCGCGGCCCGACCCGGGCCTCCATCCCCCGTCCATTTACGCGAAACGCCATGGTTTCCATGGATCGCACCTCTAGAGAACCTCTTCGTCCCCGGACATGAGCCCGCGAATGATAGCACACCCGCACCACTGGTGTCAAAAAGGCGAGCATTGTGGTAAAATCTATCTGTCCATATCGACAAAAACGGTTGGGGAGGGCAACATGGAGATCTCCTATCTGGGCCATGCCTGCTTTCGCTTGAAGGGCAAGGAGGTCACGGTGATCACCGACCCCTATGACAAAAGCGTCGGTTATAACCTTGGAAAACCCGCCGCCGACATTGTCACCGTGAGCCATGACCACTTCGACCACAACTACGTGCAAGGGGTGGGGGGCAACCCCAAGGTCGTTAAGGGGCCCGGCGAGTACGAGATCAAGGGCGTTACCATCACCGGCATCGGCGCCTTCCACGATGAGCAGGGAGGCAAACAGCGCGGCAAGAACACTATCTACTTGATCGGGATCGAGGGGCTGGTGGTATGTCACCTGGGCGACCTGGGCCACCTGCTAGCGCAGTCCCAGGTGGAGGCCATGGAGCGCATCGACGTGCTGCTGGTCCCGGTGGGGGGCTTCTACACCATCGACGCCGCCCAGGCCGCGGAAATGGTGAGCCTCTTGGAGCCGAAGATCGTCGTGCCCATGCACTTCAAGACCGAGGTGGCCAAGCTCAATATCGATCCGGTGGACCGGTTCCTGAAAGAGATGGGGTTGAAAGGCGCCGAGCCTCAGCCCAGGCTGGTGGTCAACCGTGGTTCCCTGCCCGAGGAGACCCAGGTGATTGTCCTGGACTACCGTCGGGGTTAGTTTCTTTACCGGTAAAGAATGGCCGGACGAGGCCCCGATAGCGGCGCACCGTACCCTCGAAATCCCCGGCCAGGTTCCTCCTGAAGCTCTCACTCACCCTGGTATCGCCAAACAACCGGAAGGAGCGGCTTCGGTAATGGGCATTCAAGGTGAACATGAGCCGCTGGAGGTCGATGTAGTCGGCCAGAGAGCCCTCGTTCAGCTCCAGGAATGGGTAGAGCTTGCCGTTGAGCATCTGTAGATTCTTATCCCACCCCCGTTCCTGGAAATACGGCAGGTAGTCCCGGTAGATCTTGGTGGAAGGGACCGGGGTGAAGAGCATGGGGATGATGGAGCCAACTATCTCCGAGACGAAGATAATGGTCTGCACCACGTCGTCGATCTTCTCCCGGGGCAGGCCGTAAAGCACGAAGGCGTTTACCTCCAGGTTGCGCAGCCGAAAGCCGGCCGCCGCACAGCGCTCCACCGCCTGGACAAAGTGTTCCAAACGGACGTGCCTTCGGTTCAGGCTCTGGATGAAGCCGTCGTCGATGCTTTCCAGAGGCAGATAGATTTTCTGGAAGTTCGTCTCCTTCATCAGATCAACCAGGCGCTGGGATTGGCTCAAACGACGGGTGTCCAACCCCTCCGGGGCATGTAGCCGGAAATTGAGCTTCTCAGCTACCATCAGCTCTAGCGTCTTTTGGAAGTTATCCGCATGGTCACCCAACAGGGAGTCGGCGTAGAAGGCGAACTCCTTGATCCCGAAGCGCTGGTGCTTGTCCCGCATCTCGGCTACAATGTCTGCCGGGGGGCGATGGTCCACCCCTCTCCTCTGGCCGTTCAGGGTCCTCTGGGCGCAATAGCGGCAATTGTACGGACAGCCACGGCTGGGCGTAATGATGGCGTAGGCCGGGGGTTTGCTATAGACCGACAGGTCGGTCCAGAGGTCATTGGCCTCCGTCACCTCCCCCGCCACCACCAGGTCTGCACTGGTAAAGCCGGCAGCATGCTCTGGGGCTAAGGTGGGGTAGATGCCACCCAGGATAATGGTGCCGTCTCTTCCGAATCTCCGCACGAGCCGCGCGGTTAAATCCCGCACTGCCTCCCACCAATAGGTCATTACCGCCGATATCCATATCTCCTCGGGCGGTCTACGCGCGTCGAGTCCTCTCTCATCCAACCAGGCCTCGAACTGCGCCCAGCTCCGGCCGAAATGCCGCAGGAATAGCGCCAGGGACTCACCGGCCTTGTGAAGCGATATGGGCTTGATCGGCGAGGACGGGTGATCTCGCTCGGCGTAGGACTCACCCGGATTAATGCGCTGGCTAGGTACCTGGCGTTTCTCGTCAGTCTCCAGGAAGTCGAAGAACTCTATCCGCCGGTAGCCGTATTTCCGGAGCAAGGCAACCAAACGCAATAACCCGTACGGCTGCGCCCATTCCGCCCAGTACTGGGTGTCATAGAGGGGTGGGTTGATCAGCAGGGCGGTTTTCTGCCTGGGATCACCGGGAAGATCTCGGGGAGAGAAGCCATGTACGATCTTGGCCGCCGTGTGAATGGAAGGCACGGGTCTTCGACCTCGATTAGAATGAGCCACGCCTGATGTTCAACATCCTCTCTAGTGAAGAAAGCGGATGCTGCCCAGGAGGACGTCCTGAGAGAAAAAGCCGTTCCTGATGACCTGTTCGGCCATGCGCAGGGGGTAAAGTTGACAGTAGCCCCGTCGACCGGGCCCCGAGGATACAATGCTGCGTTCGGCCACCAGGGCCCGGGAAAGCTGATCCACCTCCGCTGCCGTGACTGCGGCCTTGTCCTGGCGGGGCAGCTCCACCTTCACCACGCCTGACCGAGGGTCCTCGCCTTCCCTTTTCTCCCTCAATCGCACATACCAGAAGGCAACCCTTCCCTCCGGGGCACTGAATACCACCGTGCGATGCCCCACGGGCAGCTCCCACAGGAGCGCCGACATGTCTCTTCGGCCAGGTATGCCTCCCTTAGAGATTTGAAGGAGAGGGTCCCGCCGGAAGGATTTGGCTACGGCGATGAGGTAGCGAGCCCGGGCGAAGGCGTCCAGCTTGGCGGCGCCGTCCAGCACCAGCCAGTGGTCTCGATCTCGCAGGTTGCCGGTGGCCTGAATGAGTTGGGCCTCCAGCTCGTGCAGTCGGTGACGGGCTTTGCCGCCGGCTTTTTGCCTGGCGGCTTCGGTTTTCAACCCCCGACCCTTGGTGGCCAGGTCGTCCTTCCCGGCGATGTCCACCGGCTCCAAATAACCGTCGGAAACCAGGGGTTTGCCCAGTTGCTCCCATGCTTTGGTAGTAAAGAAATCCCTGGGCGCCAGGAGCAGGACCTTCCGCCGGTTTTCCAGGATATTCAAGCGGCCCCCTTGATCGCGCTGGATCACCGCCGCGCCGATCTGGGCCAAGGCCATGGGGTGGCCACCGAGCTGGGAGGTTCCCCCTGCCAGGTGGTAGGTCTTGACGCTCCCGTCCAGGAAGAATCGTAGCCGATGGCTTTCCCGACGATCTTCTGGCCATGTGGCGCGGAAGACCCCGGCGTGGCCGGGCTTGGGCGTTTCGGCGAAAACCGATATCTCTTCGGGACCTGGGTTATTCGCCATGTTCTTTACTAGAAAAGAACACCCACGCGCTCCAAAGCTCGGCAACCGCCGGCGCTAGCCGGCAACGCTACCGGGGCAAGTAGCGCAGGGGGTTCACCGCACCGCCTCCGTAGTTGACCACAAAGTGCAGGTGAGAGCCGGTGGATTTTCCGGTACTGCCCATCTTGCCGATAGAGGCGCCCCGGCGCACCGGCTGGCCTACCCGAACGTAAATCACGCTCAGGTGGGCATAGGCCGTGGAATAGCCATTACCGTGGTCTATGTAGACCGCCAGGCCATAGGTCCCGGACCATCCGGCATGGGTTACCACGCCGGAATCCGCCGCATAGATCGGGGAGCCCGGGGGCCCAGCCACGTCGATGGCCGGATGGGCCCCAGAGAAATAGGTGGTGATATAGCCCACCGTGGGCCACACGAAGCGCCCATAGGCCTTCGGGGCGTTGACCACAATGACGCCGGCCTCGGTGTATACCAGGCGAGGAGGCATGGGCTTCTCGCCCCCGGGCACGATGATGCTCTGCCCCGGCTTCAGCTCGAAAGGCTCCTTCAGTTGGTTGAACTCGTAGGTCATGATGGCCTTGGGGTCGGCCTTGAATTTCCTGGCCACCGATTCCACGGTATCCCCCGGCATCACGGTGTAGTAGACGCCGTCCACCGGCAGGATGACCAATTGTTGGCCGATGCTCAGGAAGTCGGGGTCCTCCTCCACCTTCGAATTGGCCCAGATGATGGTCTCCGGGCTGACCTCGAAGGTCTCGGCCAAGAGAGTAACCATGTCTCCCTCTTGGACCGTGTAGGTCAGGACCTCCTTGCGCGGCCGCTTGGGCACCGTGGTCAGAGGATTGCCCCACTTGGTCAGGTAGCCCTCGGCCATAACCGCTGGCCCGCCGCGGCTACTGAGCAGATAACGGGCCTTTTCTCTCTCTGGGGAGCCCGCCCCGGAGGCGACCATGGGGGAGACAACGCCGGCCTGGGCTACCGCCCAGGCCAGGAGGAGGAGCAGCCCATGCCCAGCCAGGCGGCGGCCGCCCAGGTGCCTGGCCAACCAGGTCAGGCGACCCGCCCTCCACGGGCGCGGCTCCGCCGCCCGCCTCCGCCCGATCAGGCGTGGAAAAACCGTCCCGGTTGGGCTCAGCCGGGACGGCGGGGTGGCCTGGATTCCTTGTTGTTCTTTACTAGTAAAGAATTCCAACATGCCCCTGCAGGCCAAGATCCTTTATACTGGTTAGGACTTACGCAGTTGGAGATTTTTCACCCCCGATACATTACACAGAATCAAAGTATCGGGGCAAAGGACGCAAAGGACACTATAGATTTCTCTGCGCTCTTTGCGTCCTTTGCGGTTCAACTGCGTAACTCCTACTGGTAAAGAAACCGCGCCAGGTCGCCCTTCCGAAGGGCAACCTAGTAGTATGTTGATTCCAAAATAACATATCACTACGCTACACCACCGACAAGGAGTC
>DYIS01000077.1:8647-9850 GCA_020723545.1 Ktedonobacter racemifer | reverse complement strand
GTCATTGCCAGAAAACAGAACGAAGCCGACGACGGCGACATCGTGGTGGCGCTCCTGGAGAACGGTGAGGCCACGCTCAAACGTTTCTATCAGGAGAAAGATCACATCAGGCTTCAACCGGCCAACTCCGACATGAACCCCATATACGTTCGCCCGGATCAGTTGCGCATTCAGGGCAAGGTAGTCACGGTCATCCGCCGCATCAGATGAACCTGGTGCCCTAATCCCTAGGGCGGGTATTGTCCCCGCCGCCTGATGACCGCACGGGGTCAAGTCAGTACTAATCATAGCATTTCCAGGCGGCCTGTCTCGCCGGAGAAGGTGTTGACATGAGGCCCGAAAACAGGCTGAACGATCTGGAGCCCAAAAGGTGGATCAGGTTCCAGAAGAGCTGGTTTGTCCACAATCCTCCGGCCCGGTCCGAGGATTTGCTACTCCACCCGGCGAAGTTCCCCGAGACCATGGTGCAGGAGTTCATCGAGTTCTTTACCAAACGAGGGCAGGTGGTCCTGGACCCCATGGTAGGGACGGGCAGCACCCTGGTGGCCTGTCACCGCGCGGGCCGGCGGGGCATTGGCATCGAGCTCAATGCCAGGTATGCCCAGGTCGCTAGACAGCGCATAGATGCCCTGGCGATGCCGATGCCCTTCGAGCCTGGCGGCCTGGACCCAGCGCCGGAGCAGGTGGTGGTGACGGGGGATGCCAGGAAGCTGGACGAGATGGGACTGCCCCAGATAGACTACTGCATCACCAGCCCGCCATACTGGGACATGCTGAAACGCAAGGGATTTGAAACCCAAAGAAGGCGTAAAGACCTGAACCTCGATGTTACCTACTCTGACTCGCCACAGGACCTGGGGAACATTGCCGAATACTACCGCTTTCTGGAGGAGCTGGTGGGGATCTACCGAAAGGTCCACACGCTCCTCAGGCCACGGGCATACCTCACCGTCATTGTCAAAAACGTCAAGAAAGGCGGCAAAATGTATCCTCTGGCCTGGGAACTGGGGAAGCGCCTGGGGGATTTCTATGTGCTAAAGGACGAGAAGATCTGGTGCCAGGATAACCAAGTCTTGGCCCCCTACGGCATGTTCTACTCCTGGGTGTCGAACACGCACCACCATTACTGTCTGAACTTCCAGAAGGAACGCTAGCTAGTTCTTGTCGGAGAATGTAATTCGTCGTAGTTGCAGTAGGCCGCCG
>DYIS01000077.1:0-8637 GCA_020723545.1 Ktedonobacter racemifer | reverse complement strand
AACTACGACGAATTACATTTTCCGACAAGAACTAGCTAAAAGGTTTGAAAGCGCTGAGCTTTGTGATATAATGGCCCATAGCTCTGTTGGGACCGCAAATGGAACTGACTCTGTTTTTTCTCCTGGGCCTTGCTGTAGTGATTTTCTTCCTTTTCCGCGGGCAGAGGTCGGGGGGAGTGAATCGCTGTACCCGTTGCGATGGAACTGGTCAGGTCAATGAGAGGTGGCCTGATCCCAAGGTGCCGGGTGGCTGGCACATCCTGGAGGGCACATGTCCCAAGTGCAAGGGAAAGGGCAGGGTTTGATTAAACGTGACGGGAGGGCAAAAGTAGATGCAAAATCGCTTGCTGATCGCCGTGGTTATCGGCTTAGTGGTCCTGGTTTGCATTGTCTATGCCGCCATCGCTGTCGCCTTCGTTGGCTCGGGTAACCTGACCGCTCTATTGAGGCCGCCGGCCACCTACACCCCGGCGAGCACTGCTACTTCCGCTGATACCGCCACGCCCACCCCCACGCGGACGCCGCGGCCTACCAACACGCCGTTCCCCACTGACACGCCGTTCCCCACCTCCACGCCGAAGCCCACCGCCACCAACACCTTCACCCCTCGGCCGATACCGCCAAGGCCGCCGACCCTGCCGCCCACGGCGACGCCGGCCCCGACGCCGGCCTATGACTTCATGGTGGTGACCAGAGACGGCCCCAGTCTGCAGGCCCTCTCGAGCGATCGGCCGGCCTCCATCTTCGTAAAAGTGTTGGACATGAGCGGAAGGGGCATCTCCGGGGTTCCCGTGAGGGCGACGTGGTGTTGCCCGGAGGACTCAGCCACCAAGTCCACTGATGCCAGTGGCGCGCTGGAATTCGCTCTTACCAGAGGCGACTTCACCATTACCGTGGTCGATGGCGTGCATAGTTCCGACTCGACCTCGGTATCAACTGCTATACCTGACTTTACCGGCAAGGTGACCTGGAACATCGTGTTCAAACAGATGAGGTGAGCTAGATTAAACGGGCGTCCGGGCGTAAAGTCCTGAGCTCATGCTGCCTTCGAGCTCGATTTGGAATCTTGGCCGTTGGGCGTGCGGTTCTCTGCCCAACGGTCGTATTATATTTGGCGGAATGACCGGTGGCTGCCAGCAAGATCAGCTTCGTGCACGAGCTGCTCATCGCCGAGTATGGTCGATCCCAGTGGCACGCTCGGGCCGACCCCTTGAGCGAACTCATCGGGACGATCCTATCTCAGAATACGTCGGACGTGAACAGCACTCAGGCCTTTGGCAACCTCATGACCACCTTTGGTTCCTTCGAGGCCATTAGAGATGCCCCGGTGGAAGCCATTGCCCGGGCCATCAAAAGTGGGGGGTTGGCTCAGGTAAAAGCCCCCCGTATCAAGCGCGTGCTTCAGGCCATCTCTGAACAGACCGGAGGCCTGAACCTGGACTTTCTGAGAGGCTGGGACGTGGCCCGGACGAAAAAGTGGCTGTGCTCTCTCGGTGGTGTGGGACCCAAGACCGCGGCGTGCGTGTTGCTCTTTTCACTGGGGAAGCCGGCGCTGCCGGTGGACACCCACGTCTACCGGGTCTCCCAACGCCTGGGCCTCATCCCGCCCAGGGTGACCGCTGAGAGAGCACACCAGCTTTTGGAGGAGATGTTGGCCCCAGATGAGGTTTATCCCTTTCATCTGGGCATGATCGCCCATGGGCGGCGGATATGCCGGGCCCGAAGACCCCTCTGTCTTGACTGTGTTCTGTGTCAACATTGTGATTACTACTGGAAAAATGTACAAATCACCTGACCGGTGGTTTAAGGGCGCTAGGTTATGGCTAAGTTGCTGTTAGCCCGCCATGGACAGTCCACTCTCAACGCTGACAATCGCATCCAGGGCTGGGAGGACTCGGCACTCAGCGACCAAGGCCGGATGGAGGCCCGGAGCCTGGTTAAACGGCTCCGGGGATATCCCAATATAGTGGCCCTCTATTCCAGTCCACTGGTTCGGGCCCGCCAGACCGCAGACATCATCGGCCAGGCCCTGGGTTTGCCGGTTATCGACCATCCCGGGTTACGCGAGATCAACTTCGGCATCGCCAGCGGCCTTACCCTCCAGGAATTCGAAACCCGCCATGCTGAGCTGTACCGCCTCTGGCGAGAGGCCGGGGATGACCCTTACTTTCGCTGGCCGGGCGGGGAAAGGCGAATTGACTTTCACCGGCGGGTCCTGGCGGCAACGAAGGAGATCCTCGGCGCCGTGGGCATCGGGGCCGCCGTCGTGATCACCCACGGCGACAGCCTGCGGGCTTACCTGGCCTATGCCGTAGCCAAGGATGTCAACAAATGGCGAGCCTATGACCTGGCCAATGCCTCGCTCACTCACTTGGAGATAAAGGGCGATGAGGTCAGGGTGATAGCTCTGGACGATCGCTCTCACCTGCCGGAAGGTGGGAGATCGGCATGATCGGGACCACTCTGGGCGATCGCTACCATCTGGTGAAGCAACTGGGGACCGGCGGCATGGCCCGGGTCTTCCTGGCCGTGGACACCAGGCTGGGGAGTAATGTCGCCATCAAGGTGCTGCACCCGCAGTTTGCCGAGGAGAAGGCTTACATCGAGCGCTTCGCCCGCGAAGCCAAGATGGCGGGGGTCCTGGACAACCCCCACATCGTCAAGATCCTGGAATATGGCCAGGACGGGGAGTATCACTACCTGGTCATCGAGTACATCGATGGGCAGGACATCCGCAAGGTGATCGAATCCGAAGGCCCTCTGGCGGTGGAAAGGGTGCTTGATATCGCCGATCAGGTGGCCGAGGCCCTGCAGCACGCCTACGAGCGCGGCATCATCCATCGCGACATCAAATCGCCTAATCTCCTGTTGACCCGAGACGGCGTAGTCAAGGTGTTGGACTTCGGCATCGCCCGTTCCCGGGCGCTGCCCTCGCTGACCAGCTCGGGCTTCATCGGCTCTCCCCACTATATCTCGCCGGAGCAAGCCATGGGGGAGAGGGCCGATATCCGTTCGGACATCTACTCCCTGGGAGTCGTATTGTACGAGATGCTGTCCAGCCAACTGCCGTACGTGGCGGACACCCCCTGGTCGGTGGTCAATGCCCACATCACCAGCCAGCCCACCCCGTTGCACCAATTGCGGCCCGATATCCCAGCGGCGGTGGAACGGCTGGTGGAGAGGGCCATGGCCAAAAACCCCCTGGATCGCTTCCAGAGCCCGGCGGAGCTTAAGGCCACCATTGCCGCGGTCAAAGCTCGAAAGTCGTTGCCACGGGTCGCCTACCACCCAGATCCCGAGCTGGCCAAACTCCTGGCCGAGATCTATGCCAATGCGCAGTGGGCCGCCGAGCACCAGCGTTGGCCCACGGCGCTCAACCTGTTTACCCAGATATTGGAGTTGGCGCCGAACTATCGAGATGCAGCGGCCAGGGCAGAGCAAGCGCGGACTCGCGTGAAGCTCGACGCGCTGTATAACCAGGCCACCCGCCAGATTCAGGCCCAGGACTGGCCCGCTGCCCAGGACGCGTTGAGCCAGGTTCTCTCCCTGGACTCGAGCTATCGCGATGCCCGAGAGCTTCTTTCAATGGTGCAAAGGGAGCTGGCTGCCGGTTCGGGCAAAAGGGCCGAAGGCGCGGCATTGCCGGCAAGCAAAGGCGTGGTACTGGGTGAATACGATGCTTTCCGTCGGCTCAATGTGGCGGTCGCTCCCACTCGGCCGGCACTCCTGGTCTCAGGGGCTTCGGCCCGGGGGAAGCCGCACCGGATGCTATTCTACCGCCGCCTGTGGGGTTACACCTCACCCTGGGCTGGAGTGGTGGCGCTCTTCAGCGCGGCGGTCATCTGGTTTAGGGCCCTGGAGTATCCGTATTCCCTGGTGTTCGGGCTGAGCGTCCTGGCGTGCCTGGCGGGGGCCTTGTTGACCTGGGCCATGTGGCAGAGGGCAATAGTCCAATGCCTGGAAGACCGGCTCCTGGTGCGCTTTCCCTTCTATGCCATGGAGGTCGCCTATCACACCATTAAAGGTACCCGCCTGGCGCCATTGGAATGGGTGATCGACCCCCGACAGGGCTCACTATTGGAGCATGGATTCCTGAAACCTCTGCTCGATAAGACGGCCATAGTTGCGCAACTGACGGAAATTCCCCACCCTAACCGTTGGCAGCGCCTGACCTCCGGAGGCCTGCAACTGACCTCAGAGGGGGTCGTGCTGCTAGTCGAGGATTGGATGCGGCTTCGCCGGGAGATAGATGACCGCCTCCTGGCCCTGAAGGCGCCGGCCCTGTTCCGGGGCGACAGGCGACAGCCCTAAGAGACCACGATTTGTGACCCTTCTTGGGTCTTTGTCACCTCGATATGGACCGGGAAGGTGTCTTTGAGCTCTTGAATGTGGGTGATCACCAGGACGCGCTCAAAGTCGTCCTGGATCGATCGGATAGCCTCCACCAGGCGTTCCCGGCCCTGGCTGTCCTGGGTCCCGAACCCCTCGTCCATTACCAAGGTGGACAGGCGCGCTCCAGCCCGTCGTGCCAGGAGTTTGGAAAGGGCTATCCGGAGGGCGAAGTTGGCCCGGAAGGCCTCCCCGCCGCTGAACAGTTCGTAATTGCGGGTGCCCAGCTCGTCGGCGATACGGATATCCAGGGTCTCGATAGTGTTCCCCTTCTTCGTGTCCCGCTGGGTTTCCAGCTTCACGTGCATCCGGTTATCGGTCATCCGTCCCAGGAGCCGATTGGCTTCTTCTTCGATCTCCGGGGTCACGGTTTCGATGATCATGGCCTGGATGCCATTTTTCCCGAAAGCCGTGGCCAGCTTCTCATAAGCCTCCCTTTCGGCAGAGGCCAACCGCCAATGCTCCTCCTTTTCTCGACGCTGATCTGCCAGGAAATCGCAATGCGCTAATTTTTGCCTGGCGGCCCCCAGGAGCATTTGGGCTCGAGAGGCCTGCCCCTGCACTTCCTCCAGCTCTCTTTGCCGAGCTGCCAACTCCGAATTCACCGCAGGCAGGCCCATGAGCTCCTGCTGCAAGGTCTCCCGCCTGGCCTGGTCCTCCGACAGCGACTCCAGCCAGCGCAACGCCGCCGCCTTCAGGCGCTCTAGGGTGTTTTTCTCCTCATCCAGGTAGCGGAGAGCAGCGTCCAAACTACCCTTGGCCGCCTCGAACCCTTCATATTCCTTCAGCCGGTTTCGCGCCTCCTCGTGAGAGGTCGCGGAGTATCCCAGTCTGCTTTCTTTCAGTTGTAAGCCCGCCAACTGGGACCAGGTCTCGCGGGCATAGCTCTCCTCCTCCAGGGTTCGACCCAGGGAGGCCCTGGATTCGGCCAGTGCCCCCAGGTCATCCCGGGCCTGTCTGGTTTCCGCCAGGTTGCGCTCCCAGATCGCTTCCTGGCGCTGGGCCTCGCCTTTGCCTTTGAGTTTGCCCTCCAGCTCACTGGCCTTTTTGAGCAAGCCCTGCAATTCCGACTCGAGCTGCCTGGCTTTGGCTGCGTTTTGCCGATAGCTCTGACCCTTTTGTGTGCCCTCCGCCTGATATTTCACGCGGATGCGCTCCCTCTCCACATTGGAAAGGGGCGTCTCACATAGAGGACAGTTAGACACGCCGGCAAGCAAATCGATCTTCTCCTTCAATGCCAGCATGTCGCTCTTGAGCCGTTTGTTCTCTATCCTCAAAGCGGCCAATTGCTCCTGAATACACTGAACTTGTGCTCGCAACTGCTCGCGTTCCGCTTCCAGGCGATCATATCCAACCAGGGCTTGTCGCGCTTCAGCCAGTTGCTGCTCGAGGCAACTCAATTGACTGACCTTGTCCTGTAATTCCCTCGCCTTTTCATCCTGGAATCTAAGCTCGGCAAGCAGACGGTTCTTCTCGGACTCTATCAGGCGCTCCAAGCGGTTTTTTTCCTCGTTGAGTTTAAGGAGCGTGCCTAGCTTGCGCCCCATCTCCTCTTCCGCCTGGCGTGCCTCCTGCAAAGCGGAGTAGCCTGTCTCAACGCGTTCCCGCTCCGAGATCACCTTTTCATATTCATTTATCCGAGCTTGCCGGTGCTCGATCTGTTGCCTGGTCTCTGCCAACTCCTTTTGCCCGTGAGCTAGCCGGACCTCGAGTTCGGCCAGCGAGGCAGCCTTGAGGTCCAGGCTATGCTTGCGCTGGCGCAGGTGCTGCACCTCGCCCTCCTTTACGCGAGCCTTGTCCGCCAGAGCCGAGGCCTCGGCCTGGGCCCCGCGGGCCTCGTCCTCATAGACTGGCCGCTTCGCCAGCTCGGCGTCGATTTCGGCCATGGCCTTCTCCAGCTCTATTTGCGTGCGGGCCCGATCCTTGGCCTTTTCTCGGGCCCGGTCGGCCAGGTCATCGTAAAGGCCCAGGCCCAGGATGTCCGCCAGGATGCGCTTGCGCTCCGAGGGCATTTTGTTGGTGAACTCATCGGCCCGGCCCTGGAGCAAAAAGGCCGAGTTGATGAAGGTCTCGTAGTCCATCCGCAGGGTATCAACGATCTTGCGTTCGGTGTCTCGAATGGTGTTGCCGGCCACGGACCGGAAGTGGTCGCCATCCCACAGTTGGAAGTCCAGGATGCTCTGCCCAGGCCTGGTACCCCCCAGGCTGGCCCGGGGCTTGCTTCTCTTGCGGAGAATGCGATAACGTGCCTCCCCCAGGAGAAACTCGAACTCTATCTCCATCTCGCTCTGGCCCAGGTGTATTAGCTCGTCATCGGTTTTCGCCCGAGCCTTGCCCCAGAGAGCCCAGGTGATGGCGTCCAGGAGCGCCGACTTGCCGTGCCCGTTATCCCCAGATATGCAAGCCAGGTGTATCCCGGAGAAATCCACCGGTGGCACGTTATCGCGGTAGCAAAGGAAATTGTGGATGGTGAGGCGTAGAGGTATCATCTGAAGCTCCCATTGAGAGACAAAAGGCGAACTTCCGGCCTGGTGGTCCTCGGACCGTGGATGAGCACGGCCGGCGGGTTTCTTTATTGGTAAAGAAGCATCGACACCTACTTGAGGGGGACCGTTAAAGTGATCGTGGTTCCCTGGCCGGGGGTAGACGAGAGCGCTAGCTTGCCATTGATCAGCGCGGCCCTCTCGCGCATATTGAAAAGGCCAAAGCTCGACCGTTGGTCATAGCCACGTTCCACTGAGGCCACGTCAAAGCCACATCCGTCGTCCTTGATGGTGATCCGGCAGGCTTTCGGAGTGTCTTCCATGATGATCTGGACATTCCTTGCGCGGGAGTGTTTCAGGATGTTGTTCAGAGCCTCCTGGATGATGCCAAAGACGGCCACCTCAGAGTTGTGCGGCAGTGAACAGGAGAAGCGAGAGACGTCGAGCTGGATGGCGATCTCCCCCATCTCTTGAAAGCGGGCCAGGTAGGTTTGCAGGGTGGGGATCAGGCCCTGAGTCTCCAGCATCAAAGGGCGAAGCCCGAACAGCATGTGGCGCAGGTCCCCGGCGGCGCGCCGTGCCAGGGCCTCCAACATCCTGAGCTCCACCGCGGCCTTGGCGGGCTCCTGTTCCAACTGTTTGCGCACCAGGCTGGCTTTCATGGCAATGGCCGAGAGGGCCTGCGTTGGACCATCGTGCAGATCCCGGGCCAGCTTTTTGCGCACCTCTTCCTCGGTGTTGAGGATCTTGTCGCGCTCCTCCTTCAGGGCTTGATATAGCCTGGCGTTCTCAATGGCTACGGCCGCCTGAGCCCCCAGGGCGCTGAGGACCTGTAGATCCTCCTCAGTGAATCCCTCCCCGCTGGCTTTGTTCAAGACCTCCAGGACCCCGATGACCTGCCCCTTGCTCGCCAGGGGCACCGCGATCAGTGATTTTACCTGAAAGCTCACGCTATCCCCAATCTCCCTGGCGAAGCGCGGATCCATAGTGACGTCGTTTACGATCGCCGGCTTGGCCTGAGAGGCAACCCATCCGGCCAGGCCGGTGCCGATGGCCATGCGGCGTTGCAGCAACTGGCTGCCGCCGCCGCCCTGGGTCAGCACGAACTCCAACTCATTGGTGGACTGGTCGACCAGGAGGATCGAGCCCGCCTCGGCCCCCAGGACCTGGGCGGCGACCTGCATCACTTGGGCCAAGAGGCGTTGCAAGTCCAGCTCGGAGCTCAGGGTCCGGGCCACGTCCTGCAAAGCCTCCAGGGCTTCTACGCGCTGGCGGAGCTTCTCGTTCTCCTGAGGCAGGTGTAGGACCTCGGGCTCACCCGGCTTCCCGGCTGATCTTGTGGCCAAAGCTGTCTCCTTAAACCGGCGTGCCACGGGCTAACCGGCAGAGAGGAACCGTAGCGCCAGCCTGATCCTCTCCTCGGTGTCCAGAGGCCGATCTGTGGGCAGTGAGCCCAACGCGGCCCTGGCCTGGTCGCTGGAATAGCCCAGGTTGGTCAAAGCAGCAATAACCTCTGCATCCAGGGGCGAGAGGGGGGCACGGGCTGAGGGCTGCGGAAATGCCAACTTCCCCTTGAGCTCCAGCATCAGTCGGCTGGCCATCTTCTTGCCAATGCCAGGGATGGAGGTGAGGGCATCCAGATTGCCCGCAGTTATCGCCTCTCGCAGGTTATCCGGCGTCAAGGTCGAGAGGATGGCCAGGGCGGCCTTCGGCCCCACTCCGCTGACCGAGATAAGCTGCCCAAAGGCCTCCCGTTCCTGAGCGG
>DYIS01000076.1 GCA_020723545.1 Ktedonobacter racemifer | reverse complement strand
CCAAGTCAAAACCGATTTGTTGCGCGACTACCTGCGGGCCGAGTTGCGGAATCCGCATGTTCCTGCTTTTCAGCCCGCCTGAGCGAAAGTCCTAAAAGTATTATCCAGAAACCCATCGTGCCTTATCTCCAGGCTGATCCTGGCTTCCTTGCCTGAAAAGAGACCCGCCGAACTGAACTAAAGACGCAGGTGAGTCATTTTCACCCTTCGTCGTTCGTTGTGCGCAAAAGCGCATGGGGGTCAGATATGCTTAAGCAGGTTATGGAGATTCATGAACTCCTGGATCGAGCCACGATCACCGGTGCTGAGGTGGCCGATTACCTTAGAGAGCATGGCCTGACTCAGATTCAGGTAGAGACTGTGCGCGGTGAGCAAGGTAGCACCGACTTTGTAAAGGCGCTGTTGCCCGGAAGCAACGGACGGATGCAGGGTGGTTCTGCTCCCACCCTGGGGCTTGTTGGTCGCCTGGGGGGCATTGGCGCTCGGCCAGAGCGAATCGGCCTGGTCTCTGACGCCGATGGAGCCATCACTGTACTGGCCTGCGCCCTGAAGCTGGCCCTCATGGCTCGTCATGGCGATATCCTCCCTGGCGATGTGATCATCGCTACCCATATCTGTCCCCACGCCCCAACTCAACCCCATGATCCGGTGCCCTTCATGGGCTCACCGGTGAACCTCGCCGTCATGAATCGCTATGAAGTGGATCCACGCATGGATGCCATCCTCTCCGTGGACACGACCAAAGGCAATCGGATCATCAATCAGCGCGGCTTTGCCATTTCTCCCACTGTCAAGGAGGGATACACCCTGCGCCCCAGCGATGACCTATTGACCATCATGGAGCGCGTCACTGGGCGCCGGCCCGTGGTCTTCGCCCTCAGCATGGCCGATATCACCCCGTATGGGAATTGTCTCCATCACATCAACAGCATCATGCAGCCGGCCGTGGCAACCAAGGCCCCTGTAGTTGGGGTTGCCATCACCACAGAGGAGCCGGTTCCCGGATGCGGCACGGGTGCCAGTCATGAGATAGATATTGAGCTTGCCGCCCGCTTCTGTCTTGAGGCAGCTAAGGAGTTGGGAACAGGACGCTGCGCCTTCTATGACCCGAACGAGTTTGCGCGTCTGGTCTCTCTCTATGGCCCTATGACTCACTTGCAAACCCTCGGACGAGAAGGGGCTGACGTATGAAGGTTGGTTTTGTCACCATCGGGCAGAGCCCACGCACGGACATTGTATCTGATATTGCATCACTTTTGCCGGGGATAGACATCGTGGAGAGCGGTGCTCTGGATTCCGTTGATCGTGCCGACCTTGCTCGCCTGGCCCCTGATGGTCAACCCGGTGATTTCCCACTGAACAGCCGGCTGCGCGATGGCACCCCTGTTACCATCAGCAAGGCCAAGATCTACCCTCTCATGCAGGTAGCGGTGGACACCGTTGTAGCGCAGGGGGCAGCGGCCGTCGTCGTCCTTTGCACAGGGGAATTCCGTCACCTCCATGCCCCCGTCCTGGTCCTGTTCCCCGAGCGCTTGCTGACCCATTTCGTCCAGGCCGCTCTTCCTGAGAAGGCATGCCTGGGCGTGCTGGCCCCCCTCGCCGATCAGGTGTCGGCCGTGCAAAGCCGCTGGCGTACCATCTGCCCAGAGACGAGGGTCGTCAGCCTGTCGCCCTACGCGGGCTTTGACCAAGGAGTTGAGGCTGTGCGCGACCTGGCCGGCTGTGCGCTGATCGTCCTGGACTGCCTAGGATACAGCCAACGGCACAAGGCTGCAGTCCATGAGCGAACCGGCGCGCCGGTTGTCCTGGCACGGACGGTGGTCGCTCGCACCGTCCAGGAGTTGCTTCTCTCATCGTAAGGAGGGCTGTACAACGTGTCCATGATTGAATTGATGCGCGGGTCGCGGGTCGCCGTTGAGACCTGCCTGGGCGTGAAGGCGGACGAAGCGGTGCTCATCGTCACGGACTACGAGCGTCAACTCATCGCCGAGGCCTTGGCGGCGGCGGTGCAGTCCCTGAGTGGGGATCCCGTGATCACCACCATGCGCCCGCGCCTGCGCAACGCCGAAGAGCCTCCACCGAGCGTGGCGGCGGCCATGTGTGCCGTGCAGGTCGCCTTCCTGGTCACTACCCGCTCGCTCTCCCACACCTCCGCCCGCGAGGAGGCGACGAAGGCTGGGGTGCGTCTGGCCAGCATGCCAGGGATCACCGCCGAGATGATGAAGGCTGGCGGCATGACCGCCGACTACCATCAGGTGGCCGAGATCTCCCAGCGTGTGACCGAGGCGCTCATCGGCAAGTCAGAGGTCGTCATTGAAACAGCCTTGGGGACGCGCCTCCGCCTGGGGCAGGCAGGCCGGCAGGTGGCTCAGCCCCCCGATACTGGCCTCTACCGGAACCCGGGCGAATGGGGTAACCTGCCGGCAGGGGAGGCGTACATAGCCCCCTTGGAAACAGAGGCCGATGGAACCTTCATTGTGGATGGCAGTCTTGCTCAGATTGGCATCCCCGATCAGCCCGTGCGCCTGGAGTTCCAGGGTGGGCGCATAGTGCAGATCGACGGGGGACAGGCCGCGGCCCGGCTCCGCGCTCTCCTGGCAGACCTCAATGACCCCAGGGCCTACGTGGTGGCCGAGTTTGGCATCGGCACCAATCCCGCGGCACGCTTCGTAGGGATCACCGTGGAGGATGAAAAGATCCTGGGGACAGCCCACGTTGCCATTGGGCGCAATACAGGCTTCGGGGGAACCAACATGGCTCCCATCCACCTTGATTTCATCACCACGAGGCCGACCGTCCGTGCCGATGGACAAACCATCATGCGAAATGGACAGCTAACCGTGTGAGGAGGAGAAGATCATGCGTTCCATGGAACTGGCCCGAGCAGCCTACAAGGCTGTTAGCTCCTGTGCTCGTCTCAAGCCTGGTGAAAACGTCCTTGTTTTAGCTGATAGCATCGTGGATCGCTACCTGGTCGATGCCTTTGCCAACGCTGCCTATGCCCTCGGTGGCGAAACCCAGGTGATGGTCTTTGGGACGCGCCCCGAAATCAACCGGGAGCCGCCCAAGGCCGTGGCCGCGGCCATGGCAGCCTCAGATCTGGTGCTGGACCTCATTACGCAGTACATCATCCACACCTACACTTACCGGAAGGTACGGGAGGGCGGCACCCGTATCCTCTGCGGCACTGGGATTACTGAGGACATGGTCATCCGCATGGTAGGCGGGGTAGACTACAACGTACTGGTGGAGCGAGGCCAACGCCTGCGTGCCCTCTTTGCCGCTGCCGGAGAACTGCGCGTGCATACGGGCGACGACGCCGTGCTCACCATGAGCCTGGCCGGTCGGCCACCCATTTTGCGCGATGGCCTGCTAGATGGTCCTGGCGACCTGGATTATCTGCCCGGCGCGCAACTCTCCATGGCTCCGGTGGAGGAGACGATCAACGGTGAGATCGTAGTGGACGGCTCGGCCTATCCCCCGGTAGGTCTGCTGGATGCCCCCCTACGGCTGACCTTTGAGAAAGGCCGCATGGTGAAGGTCCAGGGCAGCGGCCAGGCGGCTCTGTGGAAGGGCTGGCTGGAGCACTTCGACGACCCTAAGATGCTCTGCCTGGCACACATCTCTGTGGGACTGAACCCGGCAGCGCGGCTATGCGGCAACATCCTGGAGGACGAGCGCATCGCCGGCTGCTTCGTCATCGGCATGGGCTCCCAGATGGAGTATTTCCAGGGCACGGTGGGTAAGGCCTCGTCGCACAGCGATGTAGTGGCGGTGAGGCCGGATATTTACCTGGACGGGGAGACAATCGTCACCGACGGAATGTTTGGGGGCAAGGTAGCCTGATCACCATAGGTGAGAAAGGGGGTGGGGAATAACAGAAAGTAGTTCCCTGTGGAGAATGGACGCCTGAACTTGTTCGGGGGCATTTCTGCCACAAGTTGCGGCGTCTGCGTGTAATTCACAAGGAGGAGAGCAATGAAACGGTTCCTATATCTTCTGTTGGCCATCGTGACCCTGGTTAGCCTAGCGGGCGTGGGCTGCGGCCCCACACCCACGCCGACGGCGCCACCGCCCAAGCCGGCCGAGCCTACCAAGCCGCCGACCCTGGCTCCCACGCCGGTACCGCCCAAGGAGGTCACCTTTAGCTACGCCAGCATTCAGACCACGGCCACCATGGATCCGGCCAAGCACACCGACGAGACCACCTCCTTCATCGTCATGAACCTCTACGATCCGCTGCTCTACCCGGTGAAGGGGGGGCCACCCAAGCCCCATCTGGCCGAATCATGGACCGTCTCGCCCGACGGCCTGACGTATACCTTCAAGCTCAAGAAGGGCGTGAAATTTCACGACGGGACGGAGATGACCGCCGACGACGTGGTCTTCAGCATGGACCGCGTCATCAAGATGGGCAAGGGCTTCGCCTGGCTCTGGAAGGGCATCCTGCCGGTGGGCAACACCAAGGCCCTGGACGCCAACACGGTAGAGTTCAAGCTCTCCAAGCCCCACAGTCCTTTCCTGGCCTCCATGGTGCAACTCTTCCCGGTAAACAAGAAACTGCTCATGGCTAACAAGAAGGACGGTGCCTACGGCGAATTCGGGGACTACGGCGAGGATTACCTGAACAAGAATGACACCGGACAGGGGGCCTACAAGATCGAGACCTACAAGCCGGGCGAGCAGATCGTCTTCCGCAAGTTCGATGGTTACTGGCGCGGCTGGAAGCCCAACCAGATAGATAAGGCCATCTTCCGCATCGTCCCCGAGCAGGCTACCAGCAAGCTGATGCTCCAGAAGGGCGAGTTGGACATGATCGAGCAATGGCTGGATCCGGCCCTCTTTGAAGAACTGAAGAAGTCGCCGGGCGTCGTCGTCAAGGAGGATCCCAACGTCCAGTTGTTCTACCTGACCTTGAATGCTAAGAGGCCGCCCCTGGACAACGTGGACGTGCGCCGTGCCATCTCCTGGGCCTTCGACTACGAGACGGCCACCAAGCAGATCTTCTTGGGCGCGGCCCAGGCCGTGGGCCCCGTGCCGCTGCTCATGCCCGGCCACAATGACAAGACTCCCATGTACAAGCGGGATGTGGCTAAGGCCAAGGAACTGGCGGCCAAGGCCGGGATCAAGGCTGGTACCAAGCTCAGCTATGTTTACGTCCAGGGCCTGGAATCCGAGCGCAAGATCGGCCTCTTGCTCCAGAGCAACCTCAAGGAGATCGGCTTCGACGTGGAGATCCAGGAGCTACCTTGGGCCCGCATCGTGGAGATCGCGGCCAAGCCAGAGACGGCCGCCCACATGATCGCCATCTTCCACACAGCCAAGTACCCCTCGCCGGATAGCCATACCTTCCTGATGTTCCATCCCGACGCCTGGGGCACCTACATGTCGGCCAGCTTCTACAAGAACGATCAGGCTACCAAGTTCATGGAACAGGCCCGGGCCGAGGTGGACGTCAACAAGTCCCTGGATCTATACAAGCAGGTCCAGCCCATCTTCGCGGACGAGGCGGCAGCCCTCTTCGTGGCCAACCCGCTGCACCGCATCGCCTACCGCGACTGGGTGAAGGGCTACGAGTTCTACGGGGTCATGGGCTTCGATCTTTCCTGGTATAACCTGACCATCGAGAAAAAGTAAGAGGAATGAGGAGGAAGGAGGGGAGCGATAGCTGCCCTTCCTTCCCACCCTTGCCCTTTCGTCATGCGTTACCGTGACTACCTGGCCCGCCGCCTGTTGACCATCATCCCGGCCTTTATCGGCCTCTCCATTCTCATCTTCGTCATCGCTCGCGTGATCCCCGGCGATGCTGCCCGCCTGGCCTTGGGGCCGGAGGCCACGAAAGACCAGGTGGAGCAACTGCGCCATGAGATGGGGCTGGACCTGCCGCTCCACATCCAGTATATACGCTATGTGGAGGAGGTCTTCCACGGCAAGCTAGGGCGCTCGCTCTATACCCATCGCGATGTGGCCGAGGACCTGGCCGCTTACCTGCCGGCTACCCTGGAACTGACCACGGTGGCCATGCTCCTGGCCGTGCTGGTGGGCGTGCCGCTGGGCGTGATCACCGCCATGCGCAAGGATAAATGGGAGGACCACGGGGGTCGGCTCTACGCCCTCTCTGGCGTGTCCATACCCCGCTTCTGGATCGGCATCTTGCTGCAGCTTATCCTGGCCTATCGCCTGGGGTGGCTGCCCACCACCGGGCGCTTCGACGGCAACCTGCCACCGCCGGCGCAGATCACAGGCTTCTACCTAGTGGATAGCCTGGTCTCCGCCAACTGGACTGCCTTGGGGATAACAGTGAGGTACCTGATCCTGCCCTCCTTCGTCCTGGCCCTCTCGCCCATTGCCCAGATCATGCGGGTGGTGCGGGCCTGCATGATCGAGCAGGTGCGCAAGGGTTACGTGCTCAACGCCATGGCCAACGGCATGCCCCAGAACCTTCTGGTCTACAAGTACATGCTCAAGAACGCCTTCATCGCCACCCTCACCATCATCGGCCTCTTGTACGGCTTCTTCCTGGCTGGGGCCTTTGTAGTGGAGAGCGTCTTCTCCTGGCCGGGGATGGCCCGCTACGGCGTGCGCGCCTTGATCTACAAGGACTTCAATGCCGTAGTAGGTGTAACTCTGGCCGTTGGCCTGGCATATGCGATCATCAACTTTGTCATTGACGTGTTGTATGGGTATCTGGACCCCCGGATCCGGTTGGGATACAAGGAAAGGTAAAACACGGACTGCTGGAATGGCACCAATTTGGGACGATTTTTGTCTTCCTGCCTGTCCGTTTTTGTGATCTACATGACCGCTACCACTGCTGTGGAAGCCACCAGGCCCCCATACTGGGGGGACCGCTTTGAGGCGCAATGGGAGGACACCCGACGCACCCTCCACCGCCTGCGCAAGAGCATCCTCTCCATCCTGGGATTAGCTCTGGTCCTGGGCCTGATCTTCATGGCCGTCTTCGCCGACCGCCTGGCCCCCTACCCGGACGATATAGCGGCGGTGCACTTTAACCGCAGCTATGCTCCGCCCAGCGCTGAGCATCCTTTTGGCTGTGACGAGGTGGGACGCGACGTCTTGAGCCGGGTTATCTTCGGGGCACGCATCTCGCTGGTGCTGGGAACGGTTGTACTGGCCATCGCCATTAGCGTAGGGGTGCCGCTGGGGCTCATCGCTGGCTACGTGGGGGGTACGGCCAACACCGTGATCATGCGTTTGACGGACATCTTCCTTTCGATTCCGCCTCTGGTGCTGGCCCTGGCCGTGAGCGCGATCCTGCCACCTACGCTGCAAAACAGCATCATCGCCATCTCCTTCGGTTGGTGGCCCTGGTACACCCGGCTGGTGCAAGGGATGGTACTCTCGTTGAAGGAAGAGCTCTATGTAGAGGCAGGCCGCTCCCTGGGGGCCGGTACGTTCTATGTGGTCTTCAAAGAGATCCTGCCCAATCTTCTGAGTATTCTCATCATCAAGGCCACCCTGGACATGGGCTATGCCATCCTGACCGGGGCCGAGTTGGGCTTTTTGGGTCTGGGGGTACGCCCACCGAACCCGGAGTGGGGGACGATGGCCAGCGAGGGGCGCTTCCACCTGCCGGAGAAGTGGTGGATGACGACCTTCCCCGGCCTAGCCATCTTCGTCACCGTGCTGGCCTTTAACCTGCTGGGGGATGGGCTGCGCGACGCCTTTGACGTGGAACTAGAGTAATGCTGCTGTTCATTGAAAACCTCCACATTCACTTCTCTACCTTTGAGGGAACGGCCAAAGTCCTGAATGGTGTCAGTCTCTCCATCCGTGACGGGGAAAGGGTTGGTCTGGTCGGTGAGACGGGCTGTGGCAAATCCATCACCCTCAAGGCCCTGTTGCGCATTCTGCCAACACCACCGGGGCGCATCGTGCAGGGGCGTATCCTGTTCAAAGAGCGCGATCTGCTGCAAATGTCGTATCGGGAGTTGCATGCCGTGCGCGGCTGCGACATCGCCCTGGTACCACAAGAGCCTGTTGGGTCGTTGAATCCCGTATTCACCATTGAAGAGCAGATGGTTGACCTCATCCTGTGGCAAGGACGCGTCAACGTCAACTGGGGAACGTACGTTGCCACGCCCCTTATGGGACGGGCTGGGCGAAAGGTCGCACGGGCCAAAGCCCTTGACCATCTTGTTAAGGTCAACATCCCAGACCCGGAGCGGGTCCTGCGGAGCTACCCCGTGGAACTGAGCGGCGGCATGTGCCAGCGCGTCCTTATTGCCATGGCCCTTGCCAGTCACCCATCGCTGCTTATTGCCGATGAGCCAGGCACGGCCCTTGACGTGACAACGCAGGCCCAGATCCTCCGTCTGCTCAAAGAGCGGGTGCGCGAGGAGGGTCTGGCTATCCTCTATGTGACCCATAACCTGGGTGTGGCCCGAGAAATGTCGGAACGCATCTACGTGATGTACGCGGGCGAGATCGCAGAGACGGCCCCAACAAACCAACTCTTCTCCTCACCAAAGCATCCTTACACCCAAGGGCTTATAGCTTCCATCCCTAAGCTTACCGGTAGTGAACTGGAAGGGATTCCGGGACGCATTCCCGACTATGTCTCTCCCCCCCAGGGCTGCCGCTTCCAGCCGCGCTGCGAGTGGGCCGTGCCCGCCTGCGCGACGGTGCAGCCCCGGCTACGCCCGGTGGCCGCAGGGCACGAGGTGGCCTGCCATCTTCACGACCCCGCATTCTTCCAGGGCTGAGGAACGAATGCATGAACAATAGCAAGATCCTCATGGAAGTGCGTGGGCTTAAGAAGCACTTCCCTATCACAGCCGGACTCTTTAGTCGGCAGGTTGGTCTGGTTAAAGCGGTAGATGATGTATCGTTCTCCATCCATGCTGGCGAGACCTTTGCCCTGGTAGGAGAGTCCGGTTCCGGAAAGACCACGGTTGGGCGGACGGTGATTCGAATCCTGCCTCCAACAGCAGGAGACATCATTTTTGAAGGGACAAACATCGCCCCACTCTCCGAGGAAACTCTTAAGCCCTGGCGACGGCAGATGCAGATGGTCTTCCAGGACCCGGCTGCTGCCCTCAATCCCCGACGGCGCGTGGTCGACAGCATCGCCGCCCCCCTGGAGATTCACAACGTGGGCACAACCCGGGAACGCCTCCAGCGCGTCCGGGAATTGCTGGACCTGGTGGAGATCCCCACCCAGTACATGTACCGCTATCCTCACGCCCTGAGCGGTGGACAGAAGCAGCGGGTATGCATTGCTCGGGCCCTGGCCCTGAGCCCCAAACTCGTCGTTCAAGATGAACCCACCTCAGCCCTGGACGTCTCTGTGCAGGCGAAGATCCTGACCCTGCTCATAGAGCTACAGAATCGCCTGGGTTTGACTTACCTCTTGATCTCCCACGACCTGAGTGTCGTGAAGGCCGTGGCCAATCGTGTTGCGGTGATGTATCTGGGTAAGATTGTGGAGATGGCCCCCACGGATCAACTCTTCGCTCGGACACTCCATCCCTACACCCGCGCCCTCCTCTCCGCTGTACCGGTCATCATACCAGAAGAGCAGGCGATGATCCCCGAAGAGATCATCCTAGAGGGTGAGATCCCCAGTCCATCACGGGTTCCGCCCGGGTGCGTCTTCCAGACGCGCTGCTACGTGAAGGTGGCGCGCTGTGCGCAGGAGGAACCCCCACTGCGGGAGGTCAGCCCAGGGGACTGGGTGCGTTGCTTCCTTGTCTAGTACTACAACCGTACTTAATGGTTTTGCCACTACATGTTGTATCGGAGACTTGGCTCGAACCACAATATATGGGGTTGTTTGACCTAAGTGAGGTTGTAGTACTAGGAGAACTCTGAAAAACCCCTCGTGCAGGGGGA
>DYIS01000075.1:8367-9866 GCA_020723545.1 Ktedonobacter racemifer | reverse complement strand
GGAATCGGCGTAGATGGTCTGGTTGCGCAAGATCTGCACGGTCTTGTAGACGGCCACCTGCTCCGGGTCGCTCATATCCACCAGGGCGGGGTCCAACTCCTCCATAGCGGCCATGGCATCGTAGAGGTTAACCAGGAGTTTGCCCAGCCCGGTGGAGGTGTCGCGCTGCTCGACGATGCGAATGAACTCCATCTGCTTCTTGTCCAGGGGGTCGGCGATGGCAGAGTCCAACCCGGCGGCCATTAACATAACCAGAAAGGTGCGGTTGATCAGGCTGCGCCGCTCAGGGGGGACGCCGTTGGAGACATTGGAGAGGCCTACGACGGTCATGGGTGGCGGATCGGAGAGCTGCTTGAAGATGCGGATGGCATTCAGGGTCTCCGGCGCATGCTCCTGGCTGCCTTTTACCGTGAGCACCAGGGGGTCCAGATAGACATTCTCCATGGGCACGCCGGCTTCCTGGGCCTTGGGGAGCAGGGTCTCCATGGCGATGGCCACCCGACCGTCGGCGGTAGAGGGAATGCCCGCGGGGTCCATGGCCAGGGCCACGACCTTGGCGTTGTACCGGGAGACCAGGGGCAACATCGCCTCCATCCTGGCCGGCTCGGCAGAGATGGAATTGATCATGGCCTGTCTCTTGCACCGCTTGAGGCCGGCTTCGATGGCGGCGGCGTTGGTGGTGTCCAGGGATAAGGGCACGTCGGTGGCCTCCTGGATGGTATCCACCAGCCACTCCATGATCTCCACGCCCCTTTTTTTCTGGGGGCCGATGTTCAGGTCCAGCATCCCGGCCCTGGCCTTAACCTGCCTCAGCGCCAGGCCCTGAAAGAACCTCTTGTCCCAGTTCTCGATGGCCTCCTTGACCCGGGGGGAAATGATGTGGATGTTCTCGCCGATGATAAGCATCGCACTAACCTCCTGGTATTTCTGGGATGTGGGGCAGCGGACGAGGGTTAAGGGTTATGCCTCAAAGGCTACCATTGAACACTTTCTCTGCGATGGCGCGCACGGCACGATAGGCCGGGGCCTCGGGCGGCAGGTCGACGGTGGGCTTGCCCACGGCGTCAAAGGCGGCAATGGCGTCGTCCACCGGCACCGAGCCAATCAGGTTCAGATCGTACCTGGCGATGGCCTCGGATAACGCCCTCGGCAGCTCGCCATCGGCCCGATTGATGACCAGATAGTGCCGGCCTACTTTGGTCTTGAGCTCGTTGATCACCTCCACCACCCGGCCGGCGGCGGTGATCCCGCGCAGGGTGGGGTCCGAGACGATGAGCAATACGTCCACGTCGCGGGTTGTGCGCCGGCTGAGGTGCTCCAGGCCCGCCTCGTTGTCGATGACCACGTAGGGGTAGCTCTTGGCCAGGCGGTCGATGATCACCCGGAGCATATTGTTGGCGGCGCAGTAGCAACCAGGGCCCTCGGGCCGGCCCATGGCCAACAGGTCAACCCCCGGGCCCTCCACCAGCGCCTCGTTGATGCGGTAGTCCAGATAGTCC
>DYIS01000075.1:4963-8357 GCA_020723545.1 Ktedonobacter racemifer | reverse complement strand
GTTTGGCCACGCCCGCTTGCATGCTCCCGGAGCCTACCCTGGCCAGCGTCTCCTCGCGGATGTCCCCCACAGTGGATTCCAGTGGTAGGCCCAGCACTGCGTTCAGATTGGCGCTGGGATCGGCGTCGATGGCCAGTACAGAGCCCTCGTTCTTGTCCCTCAGGTACTTTATCAGCAATCCGGCAACGGTGGTCTTTCCTGTGCCACCCTTGCCCGCAATGGCAATCGTAGTCAAGGTCTCCTCCAGTGGATCAACGATCGGGCGGTTTCTTGATCCTTTCTATGGCCGCCCAGGCCAGCTCGCTAACTTTTCCCAGGAATGTCGCCTCCTCCTGATCGTTCAAGAGCTCCTCTAATGGCGGGATGGCGCGCTGGTCCCCCACCCGCCCCAGGGCCTCCGCCGCCCGGGCCCGAACCCGAGGATGTTCGTCCTTCAAGGCCTGGATGAGCGGCTCCACCACTCTGTCTCCACCCACACGGCCCAGGGTGTCGGCCGCCCGCCAACGGACACCCGGGTCCTCATCGCCCAGGGCCCGGATCAGCTCGTCGGTGACCGCCTCCCGCGGTAGCCGGCGCAGGGTGTCAGCCGCCCGCCATCTCACGTCCTGGTCAGGGTCCCTTAGGGCCTGGACCAACGGGGTCACCGCCTGCTGGGCGCCGATCCTCCCCAGGGCCTCGGCCGCCTTGCCACGGACGCCGGGGTCCGGGTCCCGCAGGCATTGGGTGAGTGTTTGGGCTGCCTTTTCGCCCCCGATGGTTCCCAGGGCGCCCACGGCGGACCAGCGCACCCCCGGGTCGGCGTCTTTCAAGGCCTCACATAGAGGCTTAATGGCGGAGGCCGTCGCCAGCTTGCCCAGGGCCTCCGCCGCAGCGCCCCGGACCTGGGCCTCGTGGTCGCGAAGCGCATCGATCAATGGTCGGAGCGCCCTAGCGCCCCCGATGCGCCCCAGCGCCTCCGCCGCCCGGGCCCGCAGGGCGGCATCGCGACCTTTGAGCTCCTGCACCAGCGGAGGGATGCAACGTTCGTCTCCGATGCGGCCCAGGACCTCCTCCGCCTCCAGGCGGACCCGGAGATCGGGGTCCTTCAAGGCCACCAACAGGGCGTCGATGACCCTCTTGCCGCCCACGCGGGCCAGCGACTCCGCTGCCTTCCAGCGTGCGTAGGGGCTGGGGTCTTTGAAAGTTCCGATCAGGGAGGAGAGCTCCTCATCCGAAATCAGCGGACCGCTCATCTGGTTCCTCCTGAGCTGAGACACCTGGCCCATGGCTGGCCGCCCAACTTGGTTGGGCTGCTACCCCTGAAGGCCTGGCTGTTACCCCCAACGGGTAGCGGGCCAAGCGCATTGGCCGTCTCCATTTTGGCTACTCTGTCTTGTACAGCAACCTCTTCACCGAGGGGAAAGCCTCCAGGTTCGTATGGGGCATGAAAAGCGCCGAGGTGTATTCGTTCATGAACGAATTGTCGGCGGAGAGCTCCAGATAGGTCATCTTCCTGGCGATGTCCACCACCGCCGCCCGCATATCCTTGCAGAGCAGCGCGGTGTAGGCGCCCAGGGCCGAGGTATTGCCCAGATAGTGGAACTTCTCCCAGGGCAGGTCCGGTAGCAGGCCGATCTGGATCGCCTTTTCCACGTTGATGTATTGGCCAAAGGCCCCTCCGATGAGGATCTGCTCCACGTCGGCCAGCTTTACGCCCACGCTGTTGCACAGCACCGAAAGCCCGGCATAGACCGCGGCCTTGGCCCGGATCAGGTTGTTGATGTCGGCCTCGGTGATCACGATATTGTGACCTGAGGCGGTCTCGGCGGCCCAGGCGACGACGTACTCCGGGCCATGGTCACCCATGCGCACCCGGGGCGTGGGGAGCTCCCGGCGGATCTTCCCGGCCTTGTCGATGACGCCGGTCACGAACATCTCGGCCAAAAGGTCGATGAGCCCCGAGCCGCAGATGCCGGCGGGGGAGATGTTGTTGATCACCCGGTAGGTTGGTTCGTAGTTCTGGGGGTTGACCCAGATGTCCTCGATGGCACCGGCGGTGGCCCTCATGCCGTGGCGCACCCCGCCGCCCTCGAAGGCCGGGCCGGCGGAGCAGGCACAGGTGATGAGCCAGTCCTTGGTGCCCAATACCATCTCACCGTTGGTCCCCACGTCGATGAACAGGGTCAGCCGGTCGGTCTGAAACAGTCCGGAGCTGAGCACGCCGGAGGTGATGTCGCCGCCGACATAGCTGCCCACCGCCGGCATACAATAGACAGAGGCGTTGGGGTTGATCGCCAGCCCCAGGTCGCCAGCGCTGACGCGGGGCGGCACGGTCATGGTCGGGATGTACGGCTCCTCCCGGATGTACTTTGGGTCCAACCCCAGGAAGATGTGGGTCATGGTGGTATTGCCGGCCACCGACACCTCGTTGATGTCATCGGCGTGGATGTGGTTGTGGCCGGCCAGCTCGGTGATCAGGTCGTTGATGGTCTTGATGACCAGCCGCTGCAGGTGATTCAGGCCATCCCGGCGCTGGGAATAGATGATGCGTGAGATCACGTCCTCGCCGCAGCTCACCTGGGCGTTGTAGGCCGAGGCGGTGTCCGCCACCTTTCCGGTGATGAAATCCACCAGGTATACCACCACACTGGTGGTGCCGATGTCCACGGCCAGGCCCAGGTTGGTGGAGGTCTCATCGCCCGGAAGCAGGCCGATAAGCCGGGGCGGGATGCTGCCGCCGGGCAGCCAGTTGCGCATGTCCAGGACGACGGTGACCCGCCAATCGGCCTCTCGCAGCGTGCGCGACAGGCTCCTCAGCATGGGCAGGCTCACCACCAGGTCCTTGATGCCAAGCCTCTTGGCCAATTCCCGCTTGAGGCGGTCCAGGTCGTTGGTATTGTCGGCCAGGGAGGGCGGCGTTATCTCCAGGTAGAGCTTCTGTATGGCCGGTTCCCGGCGCCAGTCGCAGACGAAAGGCAGGGCGATCTTCTCGGCGGCGGTCTCGATGGCAGGGCGACGCTGGATCTCCTCCTTGGTGGGCACCACCAGCACCACGTCGCCCTTGATGACGGTCTGGCAGGCCAGGGCATAGCCCTGGCTTTCGTCGGCGGACGAGAGCATGGGGTTAGTGCGCCGGGCCACCTCTCCGTATTCCACCAGGACCTTGCAGCGCCCGCATCTTCCCTGGCCACCGCAAGGGGAATTCACTTCCACCCCGGCCAGTTGCGCCGCATCGAGCAGAAGGGTACCGACCTCCACGTTGGCCACCGTGCCAAAGGGCTTGAAGACGACGATGGCCTTGGAGTTGCCAGGCCTGGCCTCTTTCGTGACGATCTTTTCCTCTTGCATCCTTTGTTCGATCTTTCCTGATGCGAACCGGTGGGGCGGTGTTATGAATCTGTCGCCCCACCAGGAA
>DYIS01000075.1:0-4953 GCA_020723545.1 Ktedonobacter racemifer | reverse complement strand
TCTTTCCCGATGCGAGGTGGGGGCGTGGTCGTAAACCCACCAAGAAAGGTTACGCTGCTTTCCAGACGGTCTTAAGATAAGAGGGGATATCCACCGCCTCCCGGGGTCCCACCAGGATCTGCCATCCCGGCAGCTCCTCCTCCACCTCGCCCGACAACGTGGCCACGTAGCCGGGGATCACCAGCTTGCGGTGGCCCAACTTGTCGTCCATGCCGGCGGATTTCACCGACTTGGCGATCTTCTCTGCGTCGAACTTGCCCGCGGCCCAGGCAGTGAGCACCGACATCCCCTCGGAATCGGCGATGACCAGCCAACTGGGCACGCCCGAACCCTCCACCTCGCCCGCCACCGTGAAGTAGGTGAGGGAGAAATTGGTGGTGATGAGCAGCGGTGACTGCTCGCCCGGCTCGCCGAACTTGTACAGGCCGGGGCTCACCTGGATCGGCTTCTGGGGGTCGGTATAGATATTCTGGCGGAAGGCCAAGAGCGGATAGATCCCCGTCGGATCGAAACGACCCAGGACCACGATGCCGGCGTATTTGGCGATCAATTCGGTGGCCAGGATGGTCTGCTCCTCCAGGGTGCTGTCATCCCCTCCGGCTAAGGCCAGGATGGGGAAGCCCAGGAGGCGCAGGTTCTTCTTCAGGGCCAGGCGGCGCAGTTGAGTCAGGCTGGCCAGGGAATCAGCCAGGTTGCGGGTGCCCGGATCCAGGACCAGGTCCGCCACCCCGGCCTTGATCACCGACTCGGCCAGGCTGCCCAGGCGGGAAAGGTCGCCCGAGTCGGTGATGGCCAGCGAGCAGGCGTATTTCTTGGCCAAATCGGCGTAGGCCTGCCAATTCTCAGGCGTGGCGGCGTACACCAGGGGTTTATCTGGGCCAGCTATTTGCAGAGCGGCATCCATGGCCGCGGCGTTGGCGCTCATCAACACCAATGGCAGCGCCGTCTTCTGTTTCACCAGTTGCACTACCTGGACGAACTTGGTGGCGTCGCCGGAGACATTCTCCACGGCGATGCCGTTCAAGGTCAGCTTCATGCCCACGCGCTCCACCACGTAACTATCTACCTGGGAGACGACCTCGGCGATTTTCCCAGGCTCCCAGGAGTCAGCCACCCGGACCACCAGGCCGGGCTCGTGGTAGAAGGTCTTCTCGTGACGGAAAAGCACCACCTCGTTGCCCACTACGATCTTGTTTTCGCCAGTCCCGATGGTGATCAGGCGGATGGGCGGAGAAGAGGCCGCCTCCAGGGCCGCCTTGGCCTCGTCGGAGACGTAGGGACAGGCCGAAAGCTCGACCCCCTTTTGGGAGAGCTTCATGGCAAAGGCCAGACAGGTGGGAAAACCGCACTCCTTGCAGTTGGTCTTGGGAAGGAGCTTGTAGATGTCCAGTCCGGATAGCGCCATCGCGTTCTCCTTGTAGAGTGTTTAGAGTGTTTGGTATAAGGCCACGCTCAGAAAGCCAAGGCCCGCGGCAACGAAGCCCACCGATCCCAGTCGCCAGCGGCGAAGGATGCGCTCCCTGGAGCGTTGGTCCTTTATCTGGCTCAGGTCCAGCCCCCATACCAGGCCAGGCTTCCAGAGCCCCAGGAGGCCCAGGACCACCAGAAACGAGCCTCCCAATATCTGGATCAGAAGGGGGTTCATGTTTTAACTCGACATAAGCTTACTAATAGTCTCTCTCATGGTCTTTATGGTCTTGGGATGGCGGAGCACCAGGATGTCCGCGCCGGACTGGAGCAGCGCCATGGCCGTGGCCATCTCCCAGAGGGGGCCGCGCTCAGCGAAATCGCCCCAGAGGGAGGGAACGCCGTCCTTCACCTTGGATTCCTTTTGACGCCAGGACTCCTCACCCACGGTACAGATCATAGGCTGTTGGGTCATGCTATCCCCCATGAGCGCGGCCAGGCGCAGCCTTTCCATGACCGAGTACGTGTACTCAATGCCGTAGCCCAGCGCCCCGGTGGTGGGGTCCATCAGGACCCGGTCCAGGGGCAGCCCCATATCGCTGATGAGTATGTTGAGCTGCTTGGCCAGGTTCACGTCGATGGGGGTTTTGGCCACCACCAGGTGGCCGTGGGCCAGGGCGCCGGCCACGATGGTGCGATAGTTCTTGTCCTCGCAATTGCCCAGGGCCAGCCGTTCTCCCGCGGCAGCCTCCGCCACGGCTACCAGTACCTCATTATCCTTTTCGGCCACCTCGGGACCGTAGACGATCAGGGGAACGCCCACCGCCCCCAGTATGGCCTTCACCGTCTCCGCCGCCTCGGCGGCGCTGCGGCTCTGTCGCTCGGGATGGGTGCCTCGCAACTTGACGGCCAGGGCGTCGGCGCCCAACTCCACCGCTTTCTTGGCCCACGAGACCGGATCACTGGCAGCGGTGTCCCAGGCCTCTAGAAGCGTGGTGGACCAGTCTTGAGGTGGCACGTCTTGTATCTCCACGGCGATGGCCGGGCGATAGGGTATGCTGCCCTCGAAGTGCAGGAAAGGCAATGTGGTCTCTCCACCCACCGTGACGGTGGAGGTGCGAGTGCCCCCCTGGGCCGGAGTGGCCCCCAGGGTGATCTCGCGCACCTTGCCGTTCCACTTTTCCTTCGGGAGCTCAACGGTAACTGGCATGCGAACACTCCTTCGTGAAGGTATTCCTCATCTTCGGTTTTCGGGCCTCGCGCATTATATCATAGAAGACAAAGGGGTGTAAACCGAAAGGGGAGAGCGCCAGCGCCCTCCCCCGCAAGTGTAGCAGTTGGGTAGCCTGATTGCCTAGAACAACCCCACCGTCCGGCCCTGATCGTCGATGTCAACGTAGGTAAACGCGGGCACCGAAGGCAGGCCGGGCATGGTGCGCATCTCACCACAGAGTGGGTAGAGGAAACCCGCCCCGACGGAGGCACGCACGTCACGGATTGGCACCCGGTAACCTCGGGGGCGCCCCTTCAGGTTTTGGTCGTGGGACAGCGACAGGTGGGTCTTGGCCATGTTAATGGGAAGCCGGTCGAAGCCCCATTTGGTGTAGAGCTTGATCTTGTCCTCCGCCGCCGGCAGGTAGTCCACCCCATCGGCCCCGTAGATCTTGGTGGCGATGGTCTCGATCTTCTCCTTGATGGGGGCATCGAGAGGGTATAAGAACTTGAACGTCGAGGTCTTCTCACAGGCCTTGACCACTGCTTCGGCCAGTTCCACCCCGCCCTTGCCGCCGTAGGCCCAGACCTCGCTGACATAGGCGCCCTCGGCCCCCGCTTCCTTTGCCTTGCGCTGTACCAGGGCGATTTCCTTATCCGTGTCCCAGGCGAAGCGATTGACGGCCACCACTACCGGCACGCCGAAGAAGAGCGCGTTTTCGATCTGCTTTGCCAGATTCTCGCAGCCCTTCTCCACCGCCGGCAAGTTCTCCTGTTTCAGAACCTCGGCCAGGGGCTTGCCGGCGACGACCTTCGCCAGGCCACCGTGCATCTTCAATGCCCGGATGGAGGCCACGATCACCACGCAATTCGGCACGAGCCCGGAGTAGCGACACTTGATATCCATGAACTTCTCCATGCCGCAGTCGGCGCCGAATCCGGATTCGGTGACCAGGTAATCGGCCAGCTTCAGGGCGATCTGGTCGGCCAAGATGGAGTTGTTGCCGTGGGCGATGTTGGCGAAGGGGCCGGCGTGGACGAAGACCGGGGTACGCTCCAGGGTCTGCAGGAGGTTGGGTTTGATGGCATCTTTCAGCAACACCGTCATGGCACCCGCCACTTTGAGATCTTCGGCGGTGACCGGCTTGCCATCCTTGCTCATGCCGATGACGATGCGTCCCAGCCGCTGGCGCAGGTCAAACAGGTCGTTGGTCAGGGCCAGGATGGCCATCACCTCGGAGGCGACAGCGATGTCGAAGCCGGTCTGGCGGGGCCGGCCGTCATCCTTGGTGCCCAGGCCGATGATGATGTTCCGAAGAGCCCGGTCGGATACGTCCACCACCCGGGGCCAGGTGATGCTGTAGGGGTCGATCCCCAACTCATTGCCGTGCATGATGTGGGCATCGATGGCGGCGGCCAGGAGGTTGTGGGCCAGGGCCACCGCATGAGTGTCGCCGGTGAGGTGGAGGTTGAAGTCCTCCATGGGAACAACCTGGGAGTAACCGCCGCCGGCGGCGCCACCCTTGATGCCGAAGACCGGGCCCAACGAAGGCTGCCGGATGGTGGTGAAGACCTTCTTGCCGATGTGGGCCAGTGCCTGCGAGAGGCCGATGGTGGTTACGGTCTTGCCCTCGCCCAAGGGGGTAGGAGTGATGGCGGTGACGTCGATGTACTTGCCGTTAGGTTTGTCTTCGAGCCTTTTCAGGACATCCAGGGAGACCTTGCATTTGTATTTGCCGTAGAACTCGATCTCGTCGTCCAACAGGCCCACCTGCTTGGCGATCTCCGCAATGGGCTTCATCTTCGCCACCTGGGCGATCTCCAGGTCGCTGGGCACTTCTGGCATCTGCTTTCCCTCCTTTAAAATCAAAAAGCGCTGATCATCTCAAGCCCGCGTGGCGCAAGACTATTGAGCGCTTGTTCCCTTTTTCACACGCCCGATATACTATCACAGGGCCTTGCAAGTTGTCAATGGGGAAATAGGGCTTTTGTGCCGGCGAACCAACAAGAGACCTCTTGGCTGAAAAAGGCCGGAACGGTTGCAAAATCGGACTCGTTGGGGTATAATTTAGGCATCCAACGTGGAGATTCCCCTCCACTCGGGCATACCTGGCCACCTGACCAGGGGATTTCCTTCCTTCGGAGAGCGAGGGCCATGTATCTCACCAGGAGGGCGTTCTTCAAAGGCACCGTGGGCGTTCTGTCGGCCTGGGCAGCCGCCGGGCTTGTCTCAAGGTCCGAGTGGGCCAGGCTGGCCCAGGCCTTCGAGCTCCGAGACGTGGCAGCGGCTCAGGGAACCGACGACGACACGCCCGAAACCCTCCTGCGGACCGC
>DYIS01000074.1 GCA_020723545.1 Ktedonobacter racemifer | reverse complement strand
GGCGCCAGGCCCCGGGACGTGATCATCTTCTCCCGGCAGCTCGCCACCTTGATCGGGTCGGGCGTGGCGGTCATGACCGCCCTGGAATTGCTCAGGGACCAGGTCACCAACCTGGCCATGAGGCGGGCCCTGGTGCAGATCTGCGGCGACGTCCGGACCGGCGTTACCCAGGCTCAGGCCTTGAGCAAACATCCCTTGATTTCCCCCCGCCTCTATCACCGCATGGTGCAGGTGGGCGAACGCACCGGCAACCTCGACCAGGTCTTGCGCCAGGTGGCCACGTACATGGAAAAGGACGAGGAGGTGAAGCGCCGGGTGCGAGGCGCCATGGCCTATCCCGCCTTCATCCTCCTGCTGGCCACCGGCGTGGTCTTCTTGCTCCTGACCTTCACCCTGCCCGCCATCCTGGGGCTGTTCAAAGAGTTCAAGGCCCAGCTTCCCTGGACCACCCGGCTCTTGTTGAACCTGTCTGGGTTTTTCCAGGCCTACAAGGTGCAGATCCTGGTGGTGGTAGTGGGGCTGGTGGTTTTTCTCGTCGCCTATACCTCGCGGCCTCGGGGTCGGTGGCAGAGGGACTGGTTGCTGTTGCGACTGCCGGTCCTGGGCCCGGTAAACGTACAAACTCACACGTCACGGTTTTGTCGGACCATGTCGGTGCTCTTGCGCGCCGGCCTGCCCCTGCCGGAGATCATGGACCTGGTGCTGCAGACCACCGGGAACGAGGTGGTGAAGGATTCGCTCCTGGGGCTACAGCGGGAGCTCCTGCAGGGCCGGGGGCTCTCCCAACCCATGTTGAGCGACCGCCTGTTCCCCCGCCTATTGGCCCAGATGGTCAGGGTGGGCGAGGAGACGGGAACGCTGGACTCCAACCTGGAAACCCTGGGTTCCTTCTACGAGGAAGAGTCCGGTCGCAGCATCAACACCCTCACCTCGCTCCTGGAACCAGGCCTGATCATCTTCGTGGGCGGGATAGTGGGCTTCATCGCCCTATCTATAATCATGCCCATGTACGGCCTCCTGGGGGCCATTAAGTGAGATACCAACTCGGCTGTGGCCTGGCCTGGGCCCTGGGCCTGCTTTTGCTATGTGCCCTGGAGTGGGTTGCCCTGGATTTGATCGTCAAATACGCCCCGGAGGGATGGCATCCGTTCCTGGCAATCCTGGCCGCCTTCGTGGCCATAGTTGGGGGATGGACGGCGCTGTTTCTCCAGATGCGACGCCGCAAATCTGAGCCATACTATAGTGAGCGTGAACGATGAAGAAGATGAGGAGCTTCGTGGCCGTCTGCCTGGTGGCCCTGGCCGCGATCGTGGTCGGCGATGTGGTGCTCGCCGTCTCTTTTCTGGAAAAGGGCCGGGTCCAAGCTAACCTGAGCTGGCAGCTTGATACGGCGACGAAGGCCTACGAAGAGGCGCAGAGGCGGGCCAGCGAGGATTCCGGCCAGTTGAAGGCCCAGTTGGCGGCGGCCAAGGACGATCTGGCCAGGGTGCAACTGGCTTTTCCCAGCGAGGTACAGGGCACGGAGGTGCTGGCCCGGATATTAGGCTACGCCCAGGACACCGGGGTGGAGATATCGAGCCTCCAGGCCCAACCCCCGGCGTCGGAGAAGATCGGCAACACCTCCTACGTGGTCCTGAAGTTCAACCTTCAAGCAAAAGGGGAGCTTACCTCCATCTTCGACTTCCTGAGGAGACTGGAGACCGGGGTGATCAAGACCGTCAAGTTGACCAACGTGGCGGTGAGCGGGAGCGGGCCCGGGAACGCCCTGGCCTGCGAAGTGTTGATTTACACTCAACCGGCGCAAAAATGAGAGTAGGGGTAGGAGCCCAATCCTATTGGGCGGTCTCAGAATAGGGTGGAAGTGGCATGGCGTTGTTCGCCAGAGAGATCATCACCTTGAGCCTGGAAGACCAAAGCCTGCGGGCCCTTACGGTGCGGGACGGGAAGGTCGCCCGGTGGGGGGACCTTCCCCTGTCTCCGGGGCTGGTCAAGGAGGGGCTGATCCAGGACCCCGGGCAGGTGGGCGGGCTGGTCAAATCCTTCCTGGCCAGCCTGGAGGTGCTCTCTAAGAGGGCCGTGGTCGGCATATCCGGCGTCCGTTCGGTCACCCGCTACATCGCGCTCCCCCGGATGAGCCCATCCTTGCTGGAGGAGGCCGTGGTTCGCGAGGCCAAGAGGGAGATGCCGGTTCCCCTGGAGGAGTTGTACCTTTCATGGCAGGTGGTCGAGGGTGTCGCCGACCGGCAGACGGTCTTCCTCTTGGGCGTCCCCCGCGAGGTGTTGGATGCCCTGGCCGTGGCCATGCAAGCTGCCGGCATCCGGCCGTATCTGGTCGATCTCAAGCCTTTAGCCCTGGTTCGGGCGGCCAGAGAGTCGGTGGCGGTCATTGCCGATCTGGAGCCGGCCAGCCTGTCGGTGATCATCGTGACCGGCGGCTTGCCGGCCTTGATCCGCTCCATTTCCCTTAATAGTACAGAAACGGAGGACAAGGTTTACAGCCTGATCCAAGAGGTGGAGCGCACGGCCAAGTTCTACAACGACAGCCACAAGGATGCCCCCCTGCCGGAGGCCACGCCGGTGGTGCTCACGGGCGAGCTGGCCGGGCTGCCGACCCTGGCGGCGGGCCTGGCGGAGCGCCTCCAGAATCCGGCCAGATTTCCGGGCTCGCCGCTGCCGTGTCCGGAGGAATTTCCAGCCTACAAATACCTGGCGAACCTGGGCCTGGCGTTGAAGAAAGGGGCATGAGGTGCCGACGATGACCGATCGCACCTGGCGTGGCTCGGGGATAGACCTTAACCTGCTCCCGGTTCAATATCGCCCCAGGGGCATGCCCTGGCTGGGGGTGTCGCTGGTGCTCCTGCTGCTCCTGACCCTGGCCTCGTTGCCCCTGCTTTGGAGCTTTCAGGCCCAGGTAGATGCCGACGTGAGCCGCTTGCAGCGCGAGCTGGGTCCTCTGCAGGAAAGGCTACGCCAGGTTCGGGTGGCGGCCGAGGAGAACCGCAAGCTCCGAGAGGAGATTGACAAGACCCAGGCCCTGGTCAAGAGCCTGGAGGCCGAGCATCGAGCCCTGGTGCGCCCGGGAGCGGTCTGGACCGACCTCTTGACCCGGGCCCTGGCGACGCTGGCCCCGGAGATCAAAGTGAGTTCTTTTTCGTATAATGGAAAACAGTTGACGTTGCAGGGCGAGGCCGGCTCAGCCATGGTGGTGCTCCAAGGGGCTAAGGCCCTGCAAGGGACGGGCCAGTTCAGCCGGGTGAGCGTGACCTCGTTGGCCGTGGCCGGGGGTGAGAGAGAGCCTCAGAAGGTAACCTTCACCATCATTGCGGAAAAGTAGCCAGATGATCATCGTCTATTTTGGGCTGGGCCTGGTCATCGGCAGTTTCCTGAACGTCTGTATCGACCGGTTGCCTCGCAAGGAATCCATTCTCTCTCCACCATCACATTGCACTGCCTGCGGCCAACAGTTGAAGCCCCTGGACCTGGTCCCCGTGGTCAGCTTCCTCTTGTTGCGGGGTCGCTGCCGGTATTGCACTGCGCCGCTGCCCTGGCGCCTCCCGGCGGTGGAGCTGGGGACGGGGCTTCTTTTCGCCTTTCTCTGGTACCGCCTGGGCCCCTCGGTTCAACTCTTGCTCCTGACGACGTATACCTCGATCCTGCTGATGGTCTTGTTCATAGACCTGGAACACCGCCTGGTGTTGAACGTGGTCTCCTACCCGGCCATTGTCCTGGCCCTGGTGGCCGCGCCCTTCACCCCTAACCAGACCATACTCCGGCTCCTCCTGGGCGGGCTGGTGGGGTTCGTGATCTTCCTGATCATCGCCCTCGTCTACCCGGGCGGCATGGGCATGGGCGACGTGAAGCTGGCGACCTTCCTGGGGTTGGTGACCGGCTTCCCCCAGGTGATCATCTTCATCTATATCTCGTTCATCGTCGGCGGGCTGGTGGCTCTGGGGCTTCTGGTTACCAGGCTAAAGAAGCGCAAAGACCCGATCCCTTTCGCGCCGTTCCTGGTCATCGGCGGGTTTATGACCCTGGTTTATGGCCAGGAGATCCTGCGCTGGTTCCTGGCGCGCTAGCGAAGCCTTTGCACGTTCCACGCTAGAACGTTCAACGTGCAACGCTGAGTGGAGGAGTGACAATGGGCATCCAGGATATGCTCCGGAGGATGATCGAGGTAAACGCCTCGGATCTCCACCTCAAGGTGGCCAGCCGCCCGGTGCTGCGGATCAACGGCGAGCTCGCGATCGAAGAGGACATGCCCATGCAGACCCCGAAATCCCTGGAGGAGATCTTCGGTGCCATCGCCACACTGGAACAGCAAGGGGCCCTGCAACGGGAAAAAGAGCTGGATTTCGCCTATAGCGTGCCGGGCCTGGCCCGCTTTCGGGTCAATGCGTGCTGGCAAAGGGGGACCTTGAGCCTGGCCTTTCGGTCAGTGCACTGGAAGATACCGTCCATCGCCGAGCTGGGGTTGCCCGAGATCTGTGCCCTCCTGGTGCTGAAGCCTCGCGGTCTGGTCCTGGTCACCGGCCCCACCGGCAGCGGCAAGTCCACCACCCTGGCCGCCATGGTCCAGCACCTGAACAAGAGCCGCCGCTGCCGGGTGGTGACCATCGAAGACCCCATCGAGTACCTGCATCGGGATGAACAGTGCATCATAACCCAACGAGAGCTGGGGATGGACACCCTCTCCTTCGCTGAGGCCCTGAAACACGTGCTGCGCCAGGACCCGGACGTGATCATGGTGGGAGAGATGCGTGACCTGGAGACCATCGGTGCCGCGCTCACCGCCGCCGAGACCGGGCACCTGGTCCTGGCCACCCTGCACACCACCAGCGCTGCCCAGACCATAGACCGGATCATCGACGTCTTCCCGCCCTACCAGCAACAACAGGTCAGGGTTCAACTGTCCACCACCCTGGAGGCGGTGCTCTGCCAGACGCTAATACCCCGGCTGGATCGGGAGGGCAGAGTGGCAGCGGTGGAGGTGATGGTGGCCACCTCGGCTATCCGCAACCTGATTCGTGAAGGCAAAACCCCGCAGATGTACTCGGTGATCCAGACCGGCTCCCAGTTCGGCATGCAGACCCTGGACCAGGCGCTGAAGGGCCTCTGCCAGCGCCGCTTGATCTCTTTGGAAGATGCCCTGGCCCGGGCGGTGAACCCCGAGGAACTGAAGCGGCAGATGTCGTATGCCTAGGGGTAGGAGCCCAACCGTGTTGGTGGGACAAGTTGGCAACTTGTCCTACTGACGGCCAATGCGATTGGCCTGCTACCCTAAAATGAGAGTTTCATTTTTTTGCCGGGCAAAAGACGACGCGCGCTTTGTCGCTGTGGTACTCGTAGCTCACGTTATCCGCTGAAAGATAGATTCGATAGCCTGGCGTGATCACCTGGGCGTACATCATCCCCGGCTGGGGGCAGCCCAGGCTCGTATCGGACCAGTCCACCTTCTCCACCCTGGCGACGGTGATCGCGGCTTGGTCCTTCCCCAATCTTTGCGCCAGGTCTTTCCTGGCCAGGTCTACCACTCGCCCCGCCTCGGGCGGAAAGGTGGGCGTCAGCTGGCCGGCGCTGACCGTCGCCATTGGGCCCTCCTTAGGTGCAGGCGTTGGGCCCTGCCCGGGCAAGGCCCCACAGCCCGAATAGAGAAGTGCAAGCCAAACAAGCAAGATAGCCAAGGGGCAGGTGCCTTTACACACCTGCCCCTTGGTAAAGTCATGGTTGAAGCATGCCATTCAACTACTTCACCGCATTGTAAGCGTTGATGCGGCCATAGGTCCAGTATGTGCCGGTGCCGGGGATCTTGTCGGCGGTGCTCTCGATCCGGTTGCGGACGCTGGCATTACTGGTCCCATAACCCGTTGCCCAGACCAGCGCGGCCAGCCCGGCCACGTGGGGCGTGGCCATGGAGGTGCCGCTCAGGTAATCATAGTTCAGAGACTTGCCATAGGTCCTGCTGATGTAGTTCTTGTGGTTGGGCAGAGTGGAGAAGATGTCGACCCCCGGCGCGGCCACATCCACCCACTCGCCAAAGTTAGACCAGGAGGCCTTGGCATCGTTCTTATCGGTAGCGGCCACGGCGATGCAGTTCTTATAATAGGCCGGGTAGAGCGGGCTGGAGTTACCGCTATTGCCGGCCGCGGCCACCAGGACTACCCCCTTACTCCAGGCATAGTTGACAGCATTTTCCAAAGTACTAGAGGAAGAACTACCGCCCAGGCTCATGTTGATCACCTTGGCGCCGTTGTCCGCGGCCCAGATAATGCCATTGGCAACCCAGGAGTAGTAGCCTGAGCCTTGATCGTTGAGCACTTTGACGTTCAGCAGCCTGGAGTCGTAACCCACACCGGCCACCCCTTTACCATTATTGGTTGCGGCCGCGGCAATGCCGGCGACATGGGTCCCGTGACCGTACCGATCGTCCACGGTGGGGCTGTTGGTGAAGTTGCGGTTGCCGGCGATTTTACCCTTTAGATCTTCATGGTTCTGGTAAATGCCGGTGTCCAAGATCGCGATCTTTACGCCTGAGTTGCCCGTGGTCACGCCCCAGGCCTCGGGTGCCCGGATCTTGGTCATGCCCCACTGCTTTCCGAAATAGGTGTCGTTGGGTATGCCGATGGCGTAGGCGATGTAGTTGGGCTCGGCGTATTCCACGTTGGGGTTACGGCCATAAGCGGCCACCCAGGCCTCCACCGTTCCTGCCTGGACGCCGATCACTTGCACGCCCAGGGCGGTGATCTCCGCTTTCAGTTGGCCCCCGATTTGCCGGTGCGCCAAAGCCTGGTCCGATGCCGGGGTGCCGGGCTTGAATTTCACCAGTACCTGGTCGGGGGCAAAGGCGGCCGTCCCCGGTTGAGGGCCAGCCGCAGGGGCGCTCCAGGCCAGGGAGGAGGCGACCAGAAGCGCCAGAATAAGCCAGAAAGCTGTTTTTCTCATGTCAGACCTCCATTCGCAGGTAAACCCCTCTACCCGGTCTTTTTTGGCCACGATACCTTTACGGGTAGAGAAAGAACAGGTATTGTACGCTCTGTCCGGCTGTGAATAACTATACCCCGGTTACGGTAGATTGTCAAGTACTCGTGTTTGTAATATCGACCCCACTGAAAAAAGGTCGTTCCAGCCGTTTTCCCACCGCAGAACGCCGAGGACATAGAGAAACAAAGTGAAAATCTCGGCCCCGACTTTGTCGGGGCGCTCTGCGGTTAAACCCTTGTTTTTTCAGCGAAGTCAATATCGGGTCCTGAAAAACCGTGTTGTCAAGGTTGCGGCTTTGTGCTATACTGCCCGGCGTTGTCCACGAGCTGGTTATTTGCTGGGAGGGGCTGGTGATCGACATCATCGGCAAGCGATACTGGTGGTTTGCCCTTTCACTGCTGGTCATCATTCCAGGCATCGTCGCCATGGTCTATTCCACGGTCCAGATCGGGAGCCCCCTGCGTTTGGGCATTGACTTCACCGGCGGCACACGGCTTCTATTGCCCTTCGAGAGGGGCAGGCCGGTCGGCGAGGAGCAGATTCGCCAGGTCTTTGTGGCCCAGGGCATCCCCGCCGGCAACGTTGCGGTCCAACGCGTCGGCAGGTCGGAAGAAAACACGTTTCAGGTGCGGACCGTCTTTCTAACGCCGGAGAAGGACAAACAGATCCGGGCGGACCTGCAAGAGAAGCTGGGGCTCACCGAGGCGGGCGCGAGCGGCGAGATCGTGGATCCCATCATCGGAAAAGAGGTGGCGGAGAGGGCGGCGGTGGCAGTGGCGCTGGCATCCCTGGGCATCCTGGCCTACATCTCCTTCGCTTTCCGCCAGGTTCCCGGCTCGGTGCGTTACGGCACCTGCGCGGTCGTCGCCCTGGTGCATGACGTGTTCGTAGTCACGGGCGTGTTCTCCATCCTGGGCCTGCTCTTTGATGTTGAGGTAGATGCGCTCTTCCTCACCGCCCTCCTGACGGTGATTGGCTTCTCCGTCCACGATACCATTGTGGTCTTCGACCGCGTCCGGGAAAATATGAAGAAATACGTGGGCGAGCCCTTTGTCCGGGTGGTGAATCACAGTATCATTCAAACCCTGGACCGCTCCATCAATACCACGCTCACCGTGCTCCTCACACTGACCGCCCTCTTCCTGTTCGGCGGGGTTACCATAAGGACGTTTGTGGGCGTCCTCTTGCTTGGGATCTTCAGCGGCACCTATTCTTCCATCTTCAACGCCAGCCCGCTCCTGGTAGTGTGGGAATACGGCGAAATAGGCGCCTTTTTCCGGCGCCTGGGGGGTCAGAGGCAACCCACCTGAGCGAGACGCGGAGCTAGACGCAAGTCTAGCTCCGTTTTTCATCTGGAGACGGGCCATGAGCATAGTTGGGCAGTTATACCTGCTCCAAACCATTGACCTTGAGCTCCAACGGCAGCGTGACCAACTGGAACGACTTCGGGCTGGCCTGGGCGAGAGCCCTGAGCTGGTCGCTAGCCGCGCCGAGTTGCTCGAGACTGAGAGGCTGCTCTCCCGGCGGGAAAGCCAAGAGCGAGACCTGGAGTGGGACCTGAAGAACCTGGAAGACAAGATCAAGGTGCTGGAGGACAAGCTCTACGGAGGCAGGATAGGCAACCCCAAGGAACTGGCCGGGCTGGCCCAAGAAGTGGAGATGCTCAAGAGGTCCAAGTCCAAGATTGAGGATTCCATTCTATCCTGCATGTTAGAGCTCGACGAGCGGAGACTGGCCTTCAAAGCCAGGAAGACAGAGTTGGAAGGGCGAGAGAGGGCCTGGGCGGCTTCTTTGCTGTTGTTAAGGGCTCAGGTGGAGGAGCTAGAGGCGACGATGGCGGGACTTCGGGGCCAGAGGACGGCGGTGGCCGGCGGCCTCGATGCGGAGATAGTGGCTCTCTACGACGAGCTTCGGCAGGCCAAGGGCGGCCGGGCCGTGGTCAGGTTGGAGCACGACGTATGTACTGGATGCCACCTGGGCCTGCCCAGCGCCGATGTGCAGCACGTGAGGGTCAGCGCTGGGCCGGTCAAGTGTCACCATTGCGGGAGGATACTCTACGCCGGGCCTTAGGCCAGCGAGGCATGCTTGGGTTGCCTATTTGACATTTGGCCTGGGCTGTGGTACCTTAGATGTGGCTCAAGCGGGCCAGGCGGTCGCGGCCGGGTGTCCAACAGGGCAGGCCGGTCGAGGAAAGTCCGAACTCCATCGGGCAGGGTGCTGGGTAACGCCCAGTGAGGGTGACCTCAAGGAAAGTGCAACAGAAACACACCGCCAAGGATTATCCCTAACCCTTGGTAAGGGTGAAATGGCGAGGTAAGAGCTCACCGGCAACCGGGTGACCGGTTGGCCGGGCAAACCCCACCTGGAGCAAGGCCAAATAGGGGAGGAGAGACGGCCCGTCTCGCTATAACTTCCGGGTTGGCCGCTGGAGGCGGCGGGTAACCGCCGCCCTAGACAGATGATCGCCGCCCCCTTGGGGGAACAGAATTCGGCTTATCGGCCCGCTTGAGCCAAGGTGCAGGTAACAGGTAGCACGTAGCATCTGCTACGTGCTACGAAGGTGCCTAAAGCTTATACCCGATCTTCCTCAGGAACCCCCTGCGCCACTCGATGTCCTGGGGCCCCTCTATGCCCTTTGAGCTGGCCCCATCGACCACCCCCAGGATGCCGCGGCCCTGCTCGGTCTCGGTGACGATCACCTCCACCGAGTTGGCGGAGGCGCAGAAGATCCGGCAGACCTCCGGCACCATCTTAATGGCGTTCAGGACGTTGATCGGGTAGGCGTTCTTCAGGAAGATGATGAAACAATGGCCAGCAGAGAGGGCATAGGCGTTCTGTTTAGCCAGCTCGATCATCTCCTCGTCCGTCCCAGCCCAACGGACCAGGCAAGCCCCGGAGGACTCACAGAAGGCGAGCCCAAACTTGATCCCCGGCACGGTTCCCACCAGGGTTTCGTACAGGTCCTCCACGGTCTTGATGAAGTGGGATTGGCCCAGAATCAGGTTGAC
>DYIS01000073.1:9071-10028 GCA_020723545.1 Ktedonobacter racemifer | reverse complement strand
ATTACCGAGAAGGGCTCATCAATCACGCTCGCTGGCCTATCAACTCGGCTAAACTGGAGGGGGTCAACAACAAGATCAAAGTTATCAAGCGAATGGCCTATGGTTTCCATGACGTAGAATACTTTATCCTTAAAATCAAGCAGGGTTTTCCTTAGTTTCCACTAAATTTGGAGAAGAGCCTAAACTCAGTTAGCGGCCGAAACGTTACGGCAGGGCCTCGGTCAGATTATAGTGTATAGTTACGGATGGTGTCAAGCGGATCAGCTCCGCGGACGGTGGCTAGAGCGGGCCTATGAGTTAGAGAGGGTTGTACATGAACCAGGTGGGATACCGGGCCCGGGATGTGACTGCCATTCCGACCCCGAAGAAGGCTTTCCCGGAGCTGGCGCTACGACCAGACGTTATCAGTACTCACGCCAGCATTGGGGTCGGCGTCTGCCGATATCTGGCTCACGCCGCCCAGCTTGTTACGGGAAATTCCGGACTCGGCTAAATGATCTTCCCCTGGGCGCGGTTGATCACCAGGTCAATGAAAAGCGCCGCCGACCAGCCGAAGATGGGCGCGGCCTTAGGCGGATGCTCTCCCGTCTCCGGATGGTAATACTCGTAGATGTCATTCTGCCCCATGACCAGCTTGAGGGTGCGGTCACGAAGTTCCCGGGCCAGATGGATGTAGCCGTTCATGGCCAGGGCCTCGATGAAGATGTAATTGATGTTGATCCAGGTTGGCCCTCGCCACATCTGGTTCGGGTTGTATTTTGGATCGCATTTGGCCACGGTGGGAATGGGGTAGTCTGTCCAGAACTCCTGGTGATCGGTCAGGTGTTCCACCAGCCTCCGGGCCATAGATCGGCCCAGGCGTCCGGTCCAGAGCGGGTACAGGTTAAAGGGCGTCAGGGTTGGTATCGGTTGGTGGTTGATAGTAGCCCAGAAGACGCCGGCCTTGGCGTCCCAGCA
>DYIS01000073.1:1464-9061 GCA_020723545.1 Ktedonobacter racemifer | reverse complement strand
CCCTCTCCTGCCAGGCCTAAGCCTCTTTTTCTTCCCCCAGTTCCTGGGCAATGCGGGCCAGGGCGTCCATCTGGATATAGAGGTACGTGTTCAGGTCGGGGGCCTCCACCGGCATCCCACGATCCCAGAGGGGGCTATCGTCCAGGCCCGAGGAGAAAGGATGATTGTACTGGACTATGCCGTCCCGGTCATCATCGTTCAGGTCGAACCACCAGGTGTTCCAGCGGACCAGGGGCTCATAGAGCTCGTCCAGAAAATCTCGGTTTCGGCTCAATTGGTAGAGCTTGAGAGCTGCCCAGGTAATGAGCGGGGGCTTTGTCACCGCCGCATGGATCGGGGCTGCCAGGTCCACCACCACCCCCTCATCGTGCACCGCATCCGGGATCATGCCATTGTCCAGTTGGTGGTCCAGGAGGAGGCGCAATTGATCCTCGGCCAGGCGCATGTCCAGGTGGCGGTAGGCCAGGGCGTGGAAGTAGGCGTCCCACTGCCAGACGCCAATGTAGTGGGTCTTGGAGGGGGTCATCCCCTCCCGGGTAATGTAGAAGCGGGGGCTCAGGAGGCCACAGCGCATTATCCACCAGGCGTAGAGGTACTGCTGGCGGTAGGCCGCCTCCACCGGGGGGATGGCCTGGAACCAGTCCCGCCAGCGCCTCTCCGCCTCTGCCAACACCAGGTCGGCCGGCAACACCACCCGGTTGAAACCCAGGCGTGGGGTGATGTTCAGGATGATGCCGGAGTTGGGTCGGGCCTCCACCAGGAATCTGGCCAGGAAATTGGAACTGTCCAGCCGGGCCAGGCTATTTTCCACCACCAGGCTGTTGGCGGTGTAAGCGATGTTGCGGCCCCCGGCTCCCTCCCGGAAATGAGCCCCTCTCCGGTCCGTGGCCCCAGCGGCGCTATAGGCCCGCAAGGACAGGCCCACCCGCCCCGGTGGGGGACTGATGTGCAGGGTCTCGGCATCCTGAAAGGCTAGCTGGAAGGAGCCGCATCTGGTTTCCAGGATCAGCTTGTGGGGGTAGGTGGTGATGGCGAAGTCCAGCGGGTTACCTTCCCCGTCCAGAAGTTGGATATTGGAGATGATGGGTGCCCGGACCCGGTAGTTCCCGAGCTGTGCTTCTCGACGAACCCATCTCTCTGCCAGTTTGATGTACAGGCCGCGGCCGCCCCTCTCCTTGAAGAGCATGATGCGTGAGCCGCGATCGCTGAAAGGCGCCTGCTCTACCAGGATCTTGTTCTTCAGGAGCTCCAACGGGTCTATCAGGCCTTCGTCTGTTTTCTCGGAGATATCAGTCAAGGTTGTGCTTTCTTTTCTAGTAAAGAAGTTTCCTTTCTCAAGTCGCAGCGGCGAAGCTCGTCACCTGGTCACCAGGGACCTTGGGCCTGCGTCCCTGGAGGCACCCATTAACCGGTCTCCACCTTTACCTCTCCCTCCCACCTGGTGATCACGGCGGCCTGACCGCCCTGGAGTGCAAACTCGAAGGCCACGACTGGTGCCTGTCCCCTGCCCCTCTTCTGGCTGGTTAGGGGCAGACCGTTCAGGGTCACCTGGGTCACCTCCGGGGCGGCAAGGTCCACCCGGCAGGTCAAGGGGGAGGCAGAAGGGGAGTGGACGATGGTAAGCCGGTCATCGTCGCATCTGATGGAGGCCCGGTGTTCCCCGAAGGCCAGGTCCTCCAGGCGGGCATATCCCCAGCCGGCCGGCAGTTGGGGAGATACGCCCAGCCAATCGTCTCCAGCCCGGGGCTCCAGGCCGAAGACCCCCTGCACCACGCCCTGTAGGAAGAGGGCAGGGGACCAGAGCTGCATGAAGCAGAGGCCTTCGGGGATGAGTTCCTTGTAGGCGCCCAACATCCCATGGTTCACGGTTTCGGCGATGTTCCCGAGGAGCCGCACCCCCATCTCCGGGTTGCCGTAGCGGAACTCGGCCAGGGCCAGCACGCCGGTGGGCAACGTCCAGACCCGCCGGTCTTGCCCACGGGTATGCACCAGCCCCCAGGAGCTCAGCCAGTCCTTCTCGATGCGCCGCAAGGATCTCAGGCCTTTGTCCTCATGGGCGATGCCCGCTTCCATGGGCACGGCCACTGTCCAGTGGCCATCGAGCTGGCGGGAGTGATCCTCCCGAAGTGAATCGGCGAAAACCGATTCTGAATCGATCCACCAGTCCCGGTTGAAGCGGGCCTTGAGGTCCCCCGTCAAAGCCACGTACCGGGCCCCGTCCTCCCTTTTGCCCAGGACCTCCGCCATCTGCCCCAGGCAGACCAGGGCCTGGTAGAGATAGCAGGTGGAGTCCAGCTTCTCCGGGCCCATGCCGGTCCGCTCCACCATGGCATTGCCCTGGGGGTAGAGGTCATTGTCGTCATCGAACTGCTTCAACACGAAATCGAAGATCCCTTGAGCGCAAAGCGGATACATCGCCTCCAGAAAGGCCACATCCCCAGTCCACTGAAAATAATTCCAGACCGCGATGGCAATATGGGGAGTCTCTTGGGTATTGCCGGGGTTATATACCCGGCCATTGGTGGCCACTTCGTGGGGGACGCGGCCGCCCTGGCCGGCGGCGATGCTGGCCAAGGCGCCCAGGGTGCTCCTCACCGGTTGAGTGAATCCGGCCGCGGCTATGCCCGGCATCGAGTACTCGTTGTCGCAGCCGAAGAGCTGGGGATATTCCGGGATGCCGGCGAAGAAGTACTCCCCCAGGTAAGGGGAGATATCGGCGGTGAGCATCACCAGGTTCGCTTTAGCCAGGTAGAAAGCCTGGGTGAAAGCAGGGTCGGAACACTCAAGACGGACTCCTCCATAGATGCGTTCCTGGTAGCCCCCAACCTTCTCCGCCAAAAGCTCCGGGCCGTGGTCGATCAAGGCGTCAAAGATAGCCAGGGCCTTTTTCGGTCCTGCCTCGTGTTCGGCGACGATGAGGAACGATAGGTTCACCTCCTGGCCAGCCTCCAGGTGAAGGGGGTATGCTAAGGTAACTGCCTTCTTGCCGGCGATGTCCTCCGCGTGATACCCGGCTGCCGGCACCCCTGCCCCGAAGACCACCGCCCACTCCCCCTTATGCGCCCGATCATAGGCGACGCCCCGGCCATCTTGATACGCCTCTTCCTCGGGCCCGTTCTCCCACCCCGAGGACCAACTGGGCATGATGTTTACGTGGGAGGTGAAGGATAGGCTCACACGGGCAGCGCTTTGCCTGGTGTTTTGGACCCTCAGGAGCGAGAAGAGGGCCGGCTCCCCTTCCAATATGAAATCGCGGCGCTGGACCAGCAGGCCCTCCTTTTCGAAAAGGAACTCAACGTGAGCCAGGCCGTGGATGAACTTTTGCGGCCCAACCAGACGCCAGGAATGGCCGTTTTCGTTGATCTCGAAAAAAAAGCCGTCCAGTACCTTGATGGGATGCGCCCACAGCCCTCCCATCTCGCCCCTGATGTGCTCGCCAAGAGCCGGGAAATCACCGCTCACCGCGCCGATGGCATACATTTTTCTTCCGGCGTGGTAGTAGGGGGTCTGGGCTGGGCCGGTGGCCTCCATATTCAATTGACCGAAGCGAACGGCCTGCTCCACCCAGGGCGAGGGAGAGGTGAGGGCGCCTTCAGTTTGTGGGGTGGTATCGAGCATCATTCATTATTCTAACCCAGCCATGTCCTCCTTGACAAGGGCCTCCCTGACCTCTTCAGCCATCCGTGAGACCCGGGGGACCACGGCGGAGAGGGCGCGCAGGATCTGGCTGGACCAGGTGTAGCCACTGAGTATGGTTTCCAGGCCCGCCTGTCGCAGCGCCAGCTTCTCTCCTTCGCTCATGTCCAGGATACGGGCCAGGGCTCGGGCCACGTCTTCCGGGTCGTCCTGCCGGGTCACGAAGCCATCAACCCCGTCTTGCACCTGCTCGGCCAGCCCGCCGGTGTCCGATACCACTATTAAGGCTCCGCTCTTTCGCCCATGCATGCGCACCTCGGCCGGCGTTAGCCCGAAGGGCTCCAGGTGAGCCAGGCTCGCCGCGGCGGCAGTCCTCTCCCATTGCAGGAGACAGGCCACCAGCTCCGGGTCGAAAGCGAAGATAATGGAGGCCTCCAGGCCCAATTGATGGGCCAGGTCCACCAAACCCTGATAGCGTGGTGTGACCATGATCACCGGATGAACCCGCCCCTCCAGCCTGGCCGCCGCCTTGAGCACCATATCGAAGCGCTTGTACCCCACTGCTCGCCCCCAGGAGAAAACCAGCGGCCGGTCCAGGGGTACATTATGGGCCTTTAGCCTTTCCATGATCTCCTCGGGGCTACGCCGGCGAAACATGGGGTCGCCTGGGTTCACCCCGTTTCCGGTGGGCACCAGGTGCTGGGGCTTGGCCCCATAATCTTCGATTATATGACGGGACATGAACTTGCTGATGTACCCCAGCTTGGCCCGGGGTGTCACCTTGGCCCAGTGAACGGCGGCACTCTCCACCATCAAGCGCTCGGGGTTGGGCAAGGGGAGCTCATGGGTCAAGGCGGTGGCGTGGACCACGTAGATGGCGCAGGCGTCTGCCCGGCAGGCCGGGGCCTGGAGGGAGATGTACAGCGGGGCTAAAGCGAAAAGCGAGTCGTGGCAATAGACCACCGCCGCCTGGTGGCGCCGGGCGAAGTTCAGGGCAACCGCTGCGCCGGAGGCGCAGGCGGCCTTCCAGTTCTCCATCCCGCCCAGATCGCCCACGCCCCACGGCGCTTTCGGCAGATAGCCCTGGGTGAAATTAACCAGGTAGGCGATATCGCCTCCCATGGACCAGGCCTGCTTCTCGGCCTGGGCCTGGTAAAGCGGATCACGCCGTTCGTGGTTGGCGGCATAAGCGATCTCGGCGAAATAAGGGGTGATGTGGATGTGGTGCCTGGCTAACTCCGCCCTGAGCCGCGGCAGCGCGCCCAGGTGTCCTCGCAGCACGGTGGCCACGCCGCCGCCGAAGGTCTGGATGCCTTCAAAGGTCAGGTGGATGATCGCTAGATCAAGCTTCGCGCCTCTCTTGATCCTCTTGTCGGCCTCCTCCGCCGTCTCGTCGAAGACGCTTTTCATTTTCCCCCTCTCGATGCAAAATGTCTGGGCATTGGGTCGCCTTCATCCCTTAACCGCTCCCAGGGTGATCCCCCGGAAGAAGTAGCGTTGCAACACCAGGAAGACGACGAAGAGGGGAAGGATAGCGATGACCACCCCGGCCATGAGCAGGGGCCACTCGGTGCTATATTCCCGGCTGTAGCGCACTAGAGCCAGCATCAGCGTCCATTTCTCTTTGCTGTCCAGGAGGATCAGGGGCCAGAGGAAGGCGTTCCAGTTCCCCTGGAAGGTGAAAATGGCCAGGGTAGCCATGGCCGGCGTGCTCAAGGGAACGATGATGCGCCACCAGATACCCAGTTCCGAGGCCCCATCTACCCGGGCGGCATCCACCAATTCGTCCGGGATAGTGCTGATGAACTGCCGCAGGAGGAAAATGCCGAAGACACCGGCGCAGAAGGGGATGATGACGCCGATCAGTTGGTCGTACCAGCCCAGGCTGATGATGAGCAGGAAGAGAGGCACTAACATGACGAAGCCGGGGATGGTCATCGTGCCAATAAGCAGCGCAAAGAGCAGTTCTTTGCCCCAGAAATCCTTTTTGGCGAAGGCGTAGCCAGCCATGGAGCAGGTGATGAGCGTGAGGGCAGTCACCGAGATGGAGACGATGACCGAGTTGGTGAAGTTGCGAGCCAGGTCAATTCCCGCCCAGACGTCGCGGTAGTTCTGCAGGGTGAAGGGATCGGGAAGCCAGCGGATGGGCAGGGTGATTGCCTGGTTGCGGTCCTTGAATGAGGTGGACAGCATCCAGAGGAAGGGGAAGACGGACACCCCCGCCCCAGCCACCAGGGCCAGATAAACAAGCCCTTTGAAGAGCGTGTCACCAAGAGGGGGAAATGGCCTCTTGGCCCCGGTTGTGATCATCGGAACAAACCCTCCAGGTACCGCTTGGATGCGATCTGGGCTTCGTATCCCTGGAACTCCAGTTCCAAGAAACCCTCGTAGTCAATCTGCGCCAAGGCCTTCATGAAGCCGATCCAATCCACGGCCCCTTGGCCAACTGGCAGGTGCTGGTCGGCTGATCCATTATTGTCGTGGATATGGATGTGCCGGATACGATGACTCAGTCGATGTACCATGTCCGGAAGTGAGATTTGTGCCAGGTTGGCGTGGCCGACGTCCAAGGTGATCCCTAGCGGGGCAATTTCCTTCAGCAAGGCCAAAAGGCCGCTGAAATCGCTATAGCGGTGGGGGAAGACGCTCCCGGGTGGCATATTCTCTAACGCTATGGCCACGCCATGATGTGCCGCGCCGGCGCAAATCTCGGAGAGAGCCTTTCGCTCCAATCGCTCCATCTCGGGGTTAGAGTCCCGCTCATGGTCGTTACATGGCGTCGGGTGAACCGTGATAACTCGGGCACCGAGGTGGGCGGCAAGGTCGATGGCTCGCTTCACTTCCTGAAGCGAGGTCTGGCGGACGATGGGGTCAAGGCTACCTAGCTTGATCTTCCCGACCGGGGTATGGATAAAGTAAGTCCAGCCTCGCTCTTCTCCCCACGTGCGCAGGGCCTTCACTGTGGCGACCGGGATGTCCGGAAGGGGATATGGACAATCAAGGGCATAACCAGCGAAACCTGGCGGTGCTTGCTCGAGCGCATGCAGCCAATGGTCAGAATCGGTCGCCGGCACCTGCACTGCGAACTTCATATCCCCAACCCTTGATCCGGGAGAGCGATGGTACCGTCCTGTGCCAGACAGAGTCCACACATCAGTACGCGATCTCCTGCCCAAAGAGACGCTTCTGGAGGAGGGTAAGGGCCAGGACGGCGGCAAAGAGAACATAGCCCACCGCGGCCGCCATACCCATCTGCCCTTGCTCCCAGGCCTGGAAGAGGAAGAAGGCCACGGTACGGGTGCTGTCGGCGGGGCCACCCCCGGTCATGATGTAGACCTGGTCGAACTGCTCCAGGGAACCGATGAAGAGCAGGATGCTGTTCAGAAGCACCGCCGGTCGCAGCAGGGGCAAAGTAATCTTCCAAAAAAGTTGCCAGCGGCTGGCTCCATCCACCCGGGCCGCCTCGTAAAGCTCGGGCGAGATAGCCTGCAAGCCGGCCAGGAAGATCAGAGCATAGTAACCCATGCTCTTCCACACGTTCACCAAGACGATGGATGGCATCGCCCAGCGGGGTTCGCCCAGCCAATCCTGAATGGGCAGGCCACCGAAGGCAATGATATGGTTCAGCAGCCCTAGCTCACCGCCCTGGAGGATCCACTTCCAGAGTAGGGATACCGCGGCGCCCGAGGCGACGACGGGGAGATAGAAACAGAGTCGGAAGAGGTGTCGCCCCCGGATGTCGGTATCCAGGAGTAGTGCAATGGCCAGGGAGACGACCATGGTGGCTGGGACGTTCAAGAGCGTAAAATAAAGGGTGTGGAGGACCGCGTCCAAGAAATAGGGCATGGTGAGGAGCCGGTAGTAATTCTTCAGCCCGATCCAGGTGTGGCCCCCCAGGCTCTTCCAATCGTGGAAGCTCATCCAGAAAGCAACGACGGCGGGATAGAAAAGAAAGAGGCCC
>DYIS01000073.1:0-1454 GCA_020723545.1 Ktedonobacter racemifer | reverse complement strand
CCGGCGCCAGGAAGAGCCAGGCGGAAAGTTGGCGTTTCAAGTCTCGGCGCAGTCGTCGCCGCTCCAGGGTTACGGCATACATAGCCCTTCGCCTTTGGGGCGCTCGCCTCTGGCGAGCGCCCCAGGGACCTCACTTCTTCAGCAGCTCGTTCCCCAGCCTCTCGATGTTGGCCAGGGCCGCCTCTGGTGTGATACTACCGCTATAGGCCTTGCTGAACTCCGGCTGGACGACGTTATTGTGAATATCGCCCCACTTGGCATGAGGGAATGGCACGTTTCCGTATTCCAGCGACTGGACGAAAGGCTTGTAAAGCGGGTTCTCATCAAACCACTTATGGGCCAGAAGGGATTTCCGCACCGGGAGCCGGAAGACGAATTTGGCAGCCGGGATGAGGATCTCCATCTGGGGCTCAGTGTCGGTGAGATAGTCTATCAGCTTCCAGGCAGCCTCTGGGGTTTTTTCTGTGGCCGGGACCACCAGGATGCCGGAGCCGATGGTGGTGGCCGGATTCTTCTTGTAGGGGAGGATGGCGGTCCCCACCTCGATGTCCGGAACCTTGGTCAGCGCGTCAGCCACCGCCCAGGGGCCCATGAGCCACATAGCGGTGCGCTTGGACTGAAACTGCGTGCCCAGTTCCCCACCGCCGCTAGAGGCAGCCTCAGGCGGGGCCACGGCCTTAAGCTTCAGGTAGAACTTGAGGGCCTCCAGGTTTTCCGGGCTGTTGATGAGCACTTTGGTGCCGTCATCGCTGATGAGCTTGCCGCCGTTCTGCCACATGAAGGTGTAGATCATCCAGGCCTGATCGTGGCTTTGTTTCCCTACCAGGCCCCACCCGAACTGCTTGCCATCAGGGGTGGTGAGCTTCTTGGCGTAGTCGTAGAGCTCATCCCACGTTTTGGGGGGCTTGTTGGGGTCAAGCCCGGCGGCCTTGAACATCCCCTTGTTGTAGATCAGGGCCATGCTGTGGGCTATCCAGTTCACGCCATACTGCACCTTGCCGTCGGGGCGCTGAGCCAGCTTGAAGACGGGGGCGTAGAAGTCCCCTTTCTTATCGGTGGGCCACTTGGCCACGTAAGGCGAGAGGTCCAGGAACGCGTTCTGGGGCCCGAACTCAGCCACCCAGTCCTCGGGCATCATCATCACGTTGGAGGCCTTGCCGGCCAGGATCTGGCTCACCACCTTGGCCTTCTCCGGCATGGTGTCCACGATCTCAACCGTGATGTTGGGGTTCTTCTTCATGAACCCATCGACGATCCCCTTGATCACCTTGCCCCGGTCCGAGTCCAGCTTCCAGGGCTCCTGGAAGGTGATCTTGATCGGCGCCGGGGTGGCCGTGGGCGGCACCGGGGTGGGGGTGGCGGCTGGCGGCTTGGTGGGCGGGGTGGTGGGCGCAGGCGTTGGCCCGCAGGCGGCCAGCACCAGGCCCGCGATCACGCCCAGGGCCAGGAACACG
>DYIS01000072.1 GCA_020723545.1 Ktedonobacter racemifer | reverse complement strand
AGCAGGGTTTTCCTTAGCTTCCACTAAATTTGGAGAAGAGCCAGATATATTATACATCTAGCGCAAGCTGTGGAAAAGATCGGCCTCATTATCGGCAAAGCCCTGCTGCCGTGGTCAGGCCAGGCGGTAATACTCTTTGTCCATGGGCTACCTTTTCCTGACATAGACCCGGTACTCGCCTTTATCCTCCTGGATTTCCAAGAGCTCGTTGCCGGTGCTTTTGCACCAGGCAGCCATGTCGGCCTTGATGCCGCGGTCGTCGGCGACTACCTCCAGGATCTGGCCTGGCGTCATCACCTTGATGGCCTCGGCGGCTTTGATGATGGGCATGGGGCAGTATAGGCCCATGCAGTCCAAAATGGAATCCGGCTTCATGCCTTTGGCTCCTTACGCCAAGTTCTCTACCAGTAAAGAAGCGCGAGAGATAGTTGCTAGATGAAAAGGCTGATCTTGGATTCCCTGGCCTCGCCGATGAAGGTGGCGGCGCCGGCCAGGCAATCCACCTGAGGGATGAAGGCCTCGTCTCCAAGACCCATCAAGGCAATGGTGGTAGTGCAGGCCACGAACTTAACCCCCAGGCTCTTGGCCTGAAGGATCATCTCCTCCAGGGATAGCATCTTCTCCTCTTCCATCAACTGCCTCATCATCCAGGTGCCCAATCCCAACATGTGCATCTTAGATAAGGGCAGACGCCTGGAGCCGCCGCGGTTCAGGATGTTTAGAAGCTTTCGACGCAACCCCTTGCTTCTGATCCCGCCCTGGTTCTTCTTGATCACGTTCAGTCCCCAAAAGGTAAAGAACATGGTCACGTCCATCCCCATGGCAGCGGCGGTGGTGGCGATGAAGAATGCGGCCAAGGCCTTGTCCAGCTCGCCGCTGAACACGACGATGGAAGCCTTGTTGTTGTCCATTCTTGTATTCCTGCCTGCTGTTCCTAAGGACTCAGTCGGCCTCGTGCTCGTGGCCGACCTTGAGCTTGACCGGCGAAGGGAGCACCCTTTTCTTGTAGTAGTCGTCGATGGCCGACGCCAGCGCCTCCTCCGCCAGGACCGAACAGTGCATCTTCACCGGCGGCAGGCCGTCCAGGGCCTCGGCCACTGCGCGGTTGGATATCTTGAGCGCTTCGTCGATGGTCTTGCCCTTGACCATGTCGGTGACCATGCTGGAGGTGGCAATGGCGGCCCCACAGCCGAAGGTCTTGAACTTGGCATCGGTGATGACGCCGTCTTGTACTTTGATGTAGAGTTGCATGATGTCGCCGCAAACTGGGTTTCCCACATATCCCACGCCATCGGCATCCGGAATCTCCCCAACGTTGTGGGGGTTGGCAAAGTGTTCCATAACCTTGGTGCTGTACTGCATGGTTATTCTCCTTCTCGAACCGAGCGCCGTCGCGCGACCTAGCTGTCCTTCCTGGCTGCATACAGCGGTGACATCTGCCGCAAACGCTCCACGATGGGGGGTAAGACTTCCAGTACGTAGTCCACGTCCTCCTGGGTGTTGCCACGCCCCAGGCTGAAAAGAAGGGAGCCCTGGGCCAGGGCCGGGTCCACGCCCATGGCGGTCAAGACGTGGGAGGCCTTCAAGGCCCGAGAGGTGCAGGCCGACCCGCTGGAGGCAGCCACGCCTTGCATGTTCAGGAACAGCAAGATGGACTCGCCTTCGATGTATTCCACGCAGACGTTCACGTGGCTGGGCAGGCGTTGGGTCGGGTGGCCGTTCAGATACACCCGGTCGATGCGTTCCAGAAGACCCCTGGCCAGGCGGTCCCGAAGGGGCGTGAGCTGCGCGCCCCGACCGGGGACCTCTGCTTTGGCGATCTCGGCGGCTACGCCCAGGCCGACTATGGCCGGCACGTTTTCGGTGCCAGCCCGGCGCCCGCCCTCCTGTACACCCCCGTCGATGAAGGGCACGATGCGCACCCCCTTGTGGACGTACAAGGCCCCAGCACCCTTGGGGCCATAGAAGGCATGGCCGGAAAGGGAGAGCAGATCCACCCCCAGCTCTTTGACGTCCACCGGGATGATCCCCACCGTGGCCACGGCGTCGGTGTGCAGTAGCACTCCTCTCTCTCGGGTTATCCTCGCTATCTCGGCGATGGGCTGTATCGTCCCCACCTCGCTATTGGCGTGCATGATGGAGACCAGGGTGGTTTGGGGCGTGATGGCCCGGGCCACATCGGCGGGGTCCACAACGCCGTATTTGTCTACGGGAACGTAGGTGACCTGGAAGCCCCACTTTTCCATCGTCTGGGCGGAATGCATCACCGCGTGATGCTCGATCTGCGACGTTACGATGTGCTTCCCCTTCTGCTGGTTTCCCAAGGCGATGCCCTTGAGGGCGAAGTTGTCCGCCTCGGCACCGCTGGAGGTGAAATAGATCTCCTCCGGCCTGGCCGCGTTGATCAACGAGGCCACTCGAGCCCGGGCCTTTTCTATGGCCTCCTTGGCCGCCGAGCCGTAATCGTGAATGCTGGAGGGATTGCCAAAGGTCTCCTCCAAATACGGCAGCATGGCCTCCACCACTCGCCGGTCAGGCTGGGTGGTTGCGGCATGGTCAAAATAAACCTTCCTCATCGAAAAAATCACTTCCTCGAACCTGCCCCTGAGAAGGTCCTAGCCAGCCCCGGTCTTTCTCTTGAGAGTTTCCAGCTTGCCCTCCAGTATTTGGATGTGGACCTCTTCCTCGTCCTGTAGCTCCTGAAACATCGCCTTGAGCTCAGGGTCAGCGGCTTTCGTTGCGGCGACGCCATATTTTGCCTTGGCGCCTTTCTCGTCCACGATCATGACCTTGATGAAATCGAGCCAGTCCATGGTTTCCTCCGTCAATGGTCTGCGGCAGCCTATGCCATGCCCGGGTGGGACCCCGGTTCGTAGCTGTGGGCCGGCGTCCTTAAGCCGACAAGCCTATCTTTGCGCGCAGCCACAGGGCGTGGTCGGTCTCGTCCTTAAGATGCTGGCGTAGCAGTGCCACGGTGCTCTCGTCGCCCATGATACCGGCGATCTGGGTTCGATAGTTCTTTATTGCTCGTTCTTCCTCAGCCAGGTCCAGCTTTAGCATTTCGGCATTGGTGGAGAGGCCGCTGGCCGCGCCGATAGCGCGTCCCATGATGGTGGGACCCTCACCGGCCCGGGCCGGCACCCCGCCGAGTTCCTGAATGCGCTTGGCCAGCTCTCGGGCGTGGCCCTCCTCAACCTGCAATATCCCACGCAGGCCCTGGGCAATGTCCGGTTCCAGGATCGCGGCGGCGTGGCTACGGTACACCTCTACCGCGCTGAGCTCGGCGATAAGGTCGTCGTTGAGGGCCTCCACGACCTGTTGGGCGTCCACCAGCATCTTGTCCGGCCGTGGCAGCCTGTCCGCTGGCGAGGTGACCTGGCTCACGTCCACCCGGCCGCCGCAGTCTTTGCTGCGTGAGGCCTCGAAGGCACAGGCCTGGCTGCAGTATGTTTTGGCACCCCGCCTCACTAGCGTACCGACTATTTCCTCACCACAGTTGGCGCAAAGCACGATGGCTTCCATCACTTTGTCTCCTCTCGATCTACCAGCCTTATTCTTGATCCAAGGCCAACGCGGCTGTTTGCTGGCTATGGACCAAAGAAGACCATAATAAAGCCGATTGGCCTCCTTTTCTGCCCTGATGGCGATGGACAGGGCTTCCAACGAGGTGGTCTCGCGGTCGATCATGCTTTTGCCTCCCGGTCTCCCAGAATACGGCAGGTGGAAGTTATCCTGGTTCGTGTGGCGTCCAGCATCGCTTCCACCGAGCAGTATTTGCTTTCCGAAAGGGAGATGGCGTGCTCGATGCCGGCCTTATCCAGATTTCGGCCGCGAAGGACGTATTCCACGTGGATTTGATCGAATATCCGTGGGTGCTCTTCCACACGGTGTCCGGTGACGAACACCTCCAGAGCGGTGAGATCTTGCCTCTGCTTGCGCAAGATGGAGGCTACATCCATGGCCGTGCAGCCGGCCAGGGCGATCAACAGTAATTGCATGGGCCGGAACCCGGTACCTTCTCCGCCGGCCTCGGGCAGGCCATCCAACACCAGGGAACGCTTGTCGGCGTCAAGCCCTACGAATTGCAGGTTTCTGGTCCACCTGACGCTCACCTGGGAGGTCGCCTCGTTCACAGCACATGCTCCTTGAGTTAAGGTAAGACGAAATTCTTGATCTGCATGTCGCAGGACGCCGTATTTCAAAGTACCCGGGCGCAGATCTCATCGATGCTGGAGAAGCGATAGTCCCTGGGTAGCTCATTCAGGGCCAGCATGGCCATCTCTGTGGCTCCGTTGGCCCGGGCCTGAGACAGGATCTTCTCCTTGGTGGCAGGAAAGGTCAGCCCCTCCAGGGCCCGCTTCACTTCCAGGTTACAGACGATGGAGATGTTGTCGCACACGTCGGTGATGTTACTGAAACGGGTATCATCGTGTAGCTGATTCAGGGCGATCTGGGCAGCCTCGCTGGCCTGGTTGCGGATGGCGCAGGCCAACAGACCTTCCTTGTCACAGGGAAAACACTCCGGGCCCAAGGCCTTGAAGATATCCGGACTACAGAAAAGCCCCATACTCCATACCTCCATTTCACAGCATCTGGGCTCTATGGCAACCACCACCAAAGCTGATAACGCCCGGGCAAGATCTTGTTCAACTGCTTGTACTCCACCCGGTCACCGTGGGCCGGATAGATATCCCACGGGGCCAGCTTGCGGATCCTGCCGATGCTGGCCCGCAAGGCCTCGCGGTCCTCGGCGAAAACCGGCTCGCTTAGAAGATCCCGATTGATCAGCAAATCTCCCACGAAAACGGCTCGCAATGAGGGGACATGAACGGATATCGAGCCCTTGGAATGGCCAGGCGTTTCCAGCACGATGGCATCTACACCGAATCGTTCCAGACTATCACCCTCCTGCAAGGCCAGATCCGGCTCGAAAGGCTCGAGCTTCACCCGCCAGGACAGTGCCAGGAACGCAACTCTCAGCAATTGACCACGCAAGGTCTGGGCTGGGGGTATCCAATTGATGCCGTGGGCCACCAGGAATCGATCCCGCCGGTGAATGGCGATGCTGGCCCCGGTGGCGCGTTTAAGCTCCAGGGCGCTGCCGGAATGATCGAAGTGCCCATGAGTGAGCACGATCAGCTTCAGGTCCCTGGGCTCCAGGCCCAATGAATTCATGGCGTCCAGGAGCTTGCGGGCATTCCTCGGCGTGCCGGTGTCGACGAGCACCGATCCTCCCGTGCCCTGAAGCAGGAAACAGTTGGTGTTGCCTATCTTGATGGTATGTAATTTAACCAAAGCTTCTTCGCCCAAGCTCTTTGCCAGTAAAGAGATGGATCAAGAGCCCATCCACTGCCGCTAGAGCCCACGCCCCAGCTTCGTTCCTGCATAGACCAGGTCCCTGGCCGAATAGGCCTCATAGGCGTCCCCCAGGACAATGGTGCCTGCCGGTATGCCGGAGACGGCCGGCGCCCAGCCCAGCGCCGAAACCACGCTGTCGAAAGGCCCGGCGGAACTCTCCCGTCCCTCTCGTACAACAGAGAGGTATCTCCTCTCCCAGGCCCGGACCTGCGTTGACGTTAAGACCGCCACCTCATAGGCCCGCAGGCGTTCACCCACCCGATGGGCAATGGTGGGGTGGGTGTCCTTCAAGATCTCAGGCTTCTCTTCGATCAGAGTCACCTGCCGCCCCTGATCCGCCAGGTACAGGGCCACCTCGCCCCCCAGGATGCCGCCGCCGATGACCGCCACCCGCGAACCCAGGCGTTGGAGGGAGGGCTTTCCAGCCAGCACCGCCTCGGCGGTGAAGAGGCGTTTTTTCTCAAAGCCCGGTATATCTGGCAAGATGGGTAGGCCGGGGGTCGCCTCCACCACCTGAGCGTGGGCCTGGATGCCGGTGTCAGGGGATCCCCGGTAGAATTTCACCCCCAGGCGCGCCAGCTCCCGGCGATAGCGTTCGACTGCCCAGCCCATCTCGCCGTTGCCTGGGCTCCTGGCTCGCAAGGCCAGGAGGCCGCCGAACGGCAGGTTGTTCCCGTACACTGTTACGCGATGGCCTCTAATGGCCAGCGCCCGGGCGGCTTCCAGCCCGGGTAAGCCGGCGCCTATGACGCGGACGTCCTTTGGCTGGGCGGCTGGAGCCCAGGTCAATTCGTGCTCGTGTCCGGTCTCGGCGTTGACCAGGCAACCTATGCCGGGTGCGGCGCTGCGCAACTGGCAGGCCTGACAGCCAATGCACCTGATGATCTCTTCCGGTTGCCCGGCCTGGAGCTTGTCGACGAAGGCTGGGTCTGCCAGGAGCGCCCGCCCCAGGGCCACCACGTCGGCCTTGCCTGTTTCTAGTACCGAGAGGGCGGCCTCCGGCGTGATGATCCGCCCAACGGCGATGACTGGTATGGAGACCGCCTGTTTGAGGCTCTCGGCCAGATGGGAGAGCGTGGCCTGGCCCATGCCAGTGGTCATGGGCATGTGGGCGCTGGTCGGGCCGCCGCCGGCCGAGGCATGGATTCCAGCGATGCCGGCCTTTTCCAGCCGTCTGGCGATGACCCTGGACAGCTCCGGCTTCAGGCCTCCGGCGGCGTACTCGTCAACACTCAGGCGGCAGGTCAACGGGAAATCCGGCCCCACTTTCCCCCGAATGCCAGCGATGATCTCCAAGATGAAACGCATCCGCCCTTCGAAATCGCCGCCGTAGCGGTCCGTCCGACGATTAGCGTAGGGAGAGAGAAAGCTGGTGATAAGGTAGCCGTGGGCACCGTGGATCTCCACGCCGTCGAAGCCGGCCTCCCTGGCGCGTCGGGCGGCCTGGGCGAAGGATTCCACCAGTTCCTCGATCTCGGGGATAGTCAGCTCCCTGGGCACTTCCTTGCTTCCTGGGGCAGGGAGCGGCGAGGGGGCAACGGGCGGGGCTCCCTCCAGCACGGCCGAGGTAGAGCGGCGACCGCAGTGCATGATCTGTAGGAAGGTTTTGGCGCCATTGGAATGAATGGCTCGAGCCAGCTCGGCCAGGCCCGGAACGTACCGGTCCTGGTGGACGGCCAGATGGTTGAGCCAGCCCTTGCCGGAGGGGTGAACCATGGCGCCTTCCACAATAATGAGCCCTACCTGACCCCGGGCTCGGGCGGCATAGTATGCTAACGAGCGCTCGCTCACCACGCCGTCCGGATGGGCAAAGCCGTTGGTCATGGGCGCCATGGCAAAGCGGTTCTTTATGGAAGTATTGCCCAGGTTGATCGGTTGAAAGAGAAGCGAGTAATCAGGCATCACTCTCACCCGCGCCGGCCGCAATCGCGCGGTCGCAATCACAGGCGGCGTAAGACGTCCAAAAGCTCCTGGTCCGTCGGCATGCCTTTTCGGTGGTACCGCACTGTCCCCGTCTTGTCCACGATGACCACGGTGCGCTGGATGCTCCTCCCATCCTCCTTAACTGCCCCGTATCTGGCCGCAACCTTCGATTCTGGGTCGTGCAACAAAGGGAAGTTCAAGCCGAGTTTAGCCGAAAACCCCTCGTGAGACTTCAGGGTGCCAGGATTCACCCCGAAAACCACGGCATCCACCTGCTCGAACTGAGCCAGGTCGTCCCGGAGGTACCGCTGAGGGTAAACTCCGGCGCCGTTTGACCGATGGTGATCTCTCCGGTCATATCAGCCTCCGACTTGGGCCCGAAAGCGGCAATATGGTAGAGACCATGTTCTTTAACTGGTAAAGAATTGCCGGCCTCGGAGTGAACCGAGGCCGGAGCAAGCTAGAACTTGCGGAATTTGTCCCTGGCTGCGTTGCAGAGGGGACACTTGTCGGGCACATCGCCCTCCACCGTCCATACGCATACCTCACAGATGTAGACGTTGCCCAGCTTCACGTCCTTGCCCGATTCCACTGCTCCTTTGGCCTCGGCATACATCTTGGCGTGGACCTTTTCCGCCTCCTCGGCCCCATTAAAGCTCATCTGAGCACCGGCCTCGTTTTGGAGCTGGGCCACTGCCCGGAAGGCGGGATACATCTCCTCCACCTCGTAGGTCTCACCGGCGATGGCAGCGCCCAGATTGTCGGCTGAGGGACCGATGCCGCCCAGGTTTCGGAAGTGGTTGGTGGCGTGGACCTGCTCGGCAAAGGCGATGGCCCGGAAAAGCCGTGCTACGTTGGCCCTACCCTCCTTCTCCGCCCGATCGGCGAAGATCAGGTACCTCATGTGGGCCTGGCTTTCGCCGGCGAAAGCCGCCTTCAGATCGTCCTCGGTCATCTTGCGCATTGTGGAATACCTCCAAAAGTAATTTAGTGGGGGGGGATCTCAGCTAACCCCTCTTAGCCTCTATCTTACGCTTTAAGTCCAGGAAACAAAAGCATCGGGCAAGGTATTTTGGCGAAAAAAGGGGACTATCTTGTGATAGCCCTTTAAGATGGCTCTGGGATAGAGAGCTAATCCCAGTTGATTAGCTCATGCGGTGGGCGGCCCCTCCGGTGCCAGCCCTTCGCGGATGGCATAGGCCGCAGCCTGGATGCGGTTATGCAGGTGAAGCTTATCCAGGATGTTGCGCAAATGGGTTTTGACCGTATTCTCGGCGATGACCAGGGTGTTGGCTATCTCCTTGTTGGTGGCGCCTTTGGCCAGCAACTGCAAGACCTCAGTCTCGCGCTCGGTGAGGGCTGTGCCCTCGGCCCTGATCCGCAGTGAGCCCTTTGCCGTGACAGCGGCGAACTCGTTGAGCAGCTTCACGGCCATGGAGGGTGACACCACGGCCGCGCCCCCAGCCACGGCTTCAATGGCTCGAACCAGCTCCTCGAACTCGGCATTCTTGAGCAAATAGCCCTTCGCACCGGCTTTGATGGCGGCAAAGAGATCTTCATCTTTCTCGGAGACGGTCAACATAATGATGTTAACGTCGGGAAGGTCCCTTTTGATCAGCCGGGTGGCCTCCAGGCCGTTACAGCGAGGCATGGCGACGTCCATCAACACCAGGTGGGGCTGCAGCTCCCGGGCCTTGGCCAGGGCCTCCCAGCCATCCACCGCCTCACCCACTACCTGGAGCCCTTTCTGCTGCTGCAAGAGGCTGGATAAGCCCTGGCGGAACAGGGTATGGTCGTCGGCGATGAGCACTCTGATGGCGTTCATGGCTATGCCTGCTTCTTTCCTTTGTTGGGAACGTTGACGGTGAGCACCGTCCCCTGACCGGGAGCCGATTGGATGACCAAACTGCCGCCCAGGTCCTGTGCTCGCTCTTGCATGATGCTCAAGCCCAGGTGACGTCGGTCGTTGGGGTCCCGGTTAGACAGGTCAAACCCCTGGCCGTTATCCTGGATAGAGATGGCCAGGGTCTCTGCGTCCCCCTTCAAGGTCACGCGCACCTCCGTGGCGTGGGCGTGTTTGCGCACGTTTGTCAGCCCTTCCTGCACGATGCGCAAGAGCCCGACCTGGGCCAGGTGTGATGGCTGGATATCACCCTCCACCGTCAGGTCGGTGCGCAGGTCGGTTTGGCGGCTGAAGTCGGCGAGATAGTCCGCCAGGAGCCGTGGCAGCCCAACGTTAGAGTCCACCTGGACGCGCAGGCCGTCTATGGACTCGCGGGCATCATCGTAGGCCTGCTTGATCACCTGGCGGGCCTCCTCCAGTCCCCGAAGCGCGCCAGCGATGTCCTGAGCTCGCAGGAGTTCCTCGATCTGCTTGGTTTTCAGGCTTAGGTAACCCAGGTCTTGGGCCAGGCCGTCGTGGATCTCTCGGGCCAGGCGGACCCGCTCCCTTAAAACGGCCAACGGCTCAACCCGGTCGTAGAGTTGGGCATTCTCAATGGCCACGCCGATCTGCTGACCAATGGTCTCCAGGAGACCCCTTTCGTCGGGGCTGAAGGCTCGGGAGTCCCGAGAGAACAGGTTCATGGTCCCCAGGAGCTTGTCCTTGCTCTTCAGGGGGATGATAGCAAGTGATTGAAAACCGTCCCGCCGACAGTTCAGCTTCACTGCGCGCAGGTCCCGGGCAATATCGCTGGCGGCGATGGTCTCTCCGCTGAGAGCTGCCTGGCCGCACAGGCACTCCCCGACCTTGATTT